>JBBRUU010000100.1:0-10900 GCA_038247515.1 Sphingomonadales bacterium | reverse complement strand
GGATCGCTCGCCGGGAAGCTCTGGTCGCTCGCTTCGTCGACAGACGACCAGGTTGATGCCTGCCCATCGCGCATCGCTTCAGGGCCGGCGTCGCGCACCGGGTTGGTGCCGCCAGATGGTTGGCCATCAGCAAAGGCAGCGTTTTTGCCGGGGCGAGTGCCAGTGCTCTCTTCGGCTTTTTTGCGCGACAGGACGTAGGCAGCGGCGCCGACGGCGAACAGGGTCAGGATCAGGCGCATTGTGGGGGTTTCCGTATCGGACAGGCGCTCGATCAGCCCCATCCCTCCTGGAAACCTTTTCATTGCCTCCGGCCAAGGTCTTTATCTTGCGTTAGGTCCCTGGTGGACTTGCCGCCGGGGTAACGTATGATAGCGAGTAACCGGTCCTTATCCCCTATGCGAAGCGAAGCAGAAAACGAACGCATGGCGGATAATCCTCACCCACTAGACCAGACACTGTTCGCCGCCGCCTTCCAGGCTTTGCCCCATGCTGCCTGCCTTCTTGAGCCGATGTTTGGCGCCGGCGGTGCCATCTCCGACTGGCGTTACATTGCGGCAAATGAGCGGATCGGCGAGTTTATCGGACTGCGCGATGTGGAGGGTCAGACGCTTCGGGGCCGCTGGCCGGACATGGCCGCTGACTGGATGGGCGAGTTTGCCGAGGCCCTTGCGACGGGGGCCACGGTCATCGTTGTCCGACCCGGTTCGCAGCACGACAAAGTCTACGAAACCACGCTCACACCCTTGCCGTTCGGCGCGCGCGGCGCGGTCCTCGTCACCATCCGCGATGCGTCGAGTGAACACCGCGACCGCGAGAAGCGGCGCGAGGCGGATGCCCGCTACAAGCTATTGTTTGACTCCATCGACGAGGGCTTCTGCATCCTTGAGGTGGTGTTCGACGAAGCCGGACAGGGGGTCGATTACACAATTCTCGAAGCCAACCGTGCTTTTAATGCACAAACCGGACTGGACGATGCGGTCGGCAGGTTGAGGAGCGAGTTTCGCCCGGATCTCGAGAATGACTGGCCCGCCAACTATGGCCGAATCGCGCTTTCGGGCGTGTCCGAACGCTTCGAGAGGTATTCGAATTCGGTGGGCCGTTGGTTCGATGTGTTCGCCTTTCCGATTGGCGATCAGGCGCCTTATCGGATTGGCGCCTTATTCGAGGATGTCGGCGCGCGCAAAGATATGGAAGCGACGCTGCGCCACAGCGAGAACCGGCTCCAGACGCTGATCGAGGCAAGCTCGGACCTGATCTTCCGCATGAACCCGCAAGCCACGCTTATGGAGCAGGTCGGCGGGGACTCACTGCTCGGCGATGTCGGCGAGGAGAGCAACTGGATCGAACGGCTTGTGCTCGAAAGCGACCGCGCGATGGTGCAGGCGGTGGTCGACGATGCCATTGTGCGCCGCGCGCCCTTCCAGTTCGACACTCGGGTACGCACGGATGATGGTGTGGTCCGGTGGCTGTCGTGCCGCGCGATCCCTGTTCTGGGCGACGACGGCGCAATCACCGAGTGGTTCGGCATGGCGACCGACATCACCCCGCGCCGCAGCGCCGAACAACAAGTCGCCCACGGGGCCGAGGTGCTGCTGTTGGCAACCGAAATCGGCAAGGTCGCGGTATGGGATTGGAACGTCGAAACCGGCGATCTCGTCTGGTCGGACGAACATTTCCGCATGGAAGGATACGAGGTCGGCGAGGTGGTCCCGACCTACGACCGTTGGGCCGAGCGCGTGCATCTTGAAGATCGAGAAGCGTGCGATATCAAGATCGCAGCGGCGATGGAAAGCGGTGAGGACTACGTTAACGAATACCGCATCTGCCCCCCGGGAGGCGAGGTCCGCTGGGTATCAGCCCGAGGGCGCTTCCTTTACGACGAGAAGGGAAAGCCGGTGCGTATGCTGGGCGCGATGATCGACATCACCCAGCGCCGCCGCGAGGAGGAATGGCAGCGCCTGCTGGTCGCCGAACTCCAGCACCGGGTGCGCAACCTGATCGGCATGGTCCGCTCGGTCGCGCGCCTGTCTGCGCCCAGCCACCGCAATGTCGACGAATATGTCGACCACCTGATCGGCCGCTTGCAGGCGATGGGCCGCACCCAGAGCACACTCACCCGCTCGCCGGGCCGCAGCGTCGATCTTGGCGAACTGGTGCGCGAGGAACTGGTGGTCCACGCCGTGCAGCCCGACATGTGCCATGTCGATGGCCCGGAAGTGGCGCTTTCCCCCCACGCGGCGGAAATCGTCACGCTGGCGATCCACGAGCTTGCCACCAATTCGGTCAAGTTCGGCGCGCTTGGCGATAGCGGCCATATCCGGATCGTGTGGTTGACCGAGGAGAGGGACGGCAAGCCCTGGGTTAGTCTACGCTGGCAGGAAACCGCGCCGCGCGGCAAGACGAAGAACAACCGCAAAGGCTTCGGCCGCCGCCTCATCGAGGAACGCGTTCCTTATGAGCTCGACGGCAAGGGAAGCTTCTTTGTGCACGACACCGGCGTGCTGGTCCAACTGGAATTTCCGCTGTCCGATAACGGCAGCATTCTAGACTCGCGAATCTGAGGGGCAGACTACCATGACCGACCGACTGCTTTCCGGCTGCCGCATCATCATCCTCGAGGATGACTATTACCAGGCGCATGACAGCAAGAACACGCTGGAAGACGCAGGCGCGAACGTGATTTCAGTGACGGCAACGGTGCCCGATCTCAAGGCGCTGATGGCCGACGGACGGATCGACGCGGTGCTGATCGACATCAACCTCGGGCACAGCACCTCGTTCGACTTCGCGCGCGAGCTTAGCCGCAACGCCATTCCGTTCCTGTTCCTGACTGGTTACGATGTCGGAATGCTTCCCGAGGATCTGGTCGGTAGCCCGTATATCAGCAAGCCCGCCGATCGCGGCAAGATCGTCGCCGGTCTGGCGAGCCTTACAGCAAGCCAGACCTGAGCAACGGTGCAGCGCGCGCGGGACTTAGGCCGCGGCAGACCTGAGGCGCTCGTGATCCACATCGCCATGAGTGCGCGGCGCGAGATAGGCGCTGTCGAACCCGGCAATTTGTTGCAAAGACCTCAGATCATTGATGATCAGTTGCTTTGAACGCAGCGTGATAAGGTCATCCTGCCGGAGCTGCTGAAGCTTTCGGTTGATGTGCACCGGGGTCAGCCCAAGCACGTCGGCAAGATCGTCCTGCGTCAGCGGGAAATAGATCTGGTTGCCAAGGCTGGGATCAACCAGCGAGAGGCGGAAATGCGACTCGCAGATCAGGTGCGCCATCCGCTCGAGCGCGTCGCGGCGCCCGACATTGACGACCCACGACGACAGCACCGCGTTCTCCATGCAGCCGTAGCCGCGCATTGCCTCGCCAACCGCCGGGAAGCGGTCGATCACGCGGCGCATGTCGGAGTGCAGGATGTTAACGATCCGGCACGGGCTGAGCGTAATGACTTCCTCGATCGAGATCCCGTCGGGCGAGGAATCGAAGTAGAAGGCATCGCCTGGCAGCAGCAGCCGGGTGATCTGGCGGGCGCCGTTGCGCAGAATCTGGTAGCGCGCAGCCCAGCCGCTGAGGATCACCGGGAAGGTCACCATCTCGTCTCCGTCACGCGACAGGTACTTTTTCGCGCCGATTTCACGGGGCTGACGGCAAAGTTCCTCAACCGCTGCAACTTCCTGCTCGTTCAGTTCGGCAGCGTGCATAAGCCTTTGCAGAAACGGGTTGGACATTGACGTGCTCCTCTAGTGAATTCGGGATCCCATTATCCCTCAACGGCTGTTGGTTATCTCAATCAAAAGCTACGCGACGAGTCGATTCAATCTCGGCCTGTCCAGGAACGCGATAGATACCACGAAATTTGCGTTACTGCTATTAATCTAAGATAACCTTCGGCGCGACTTGGCGTCGAAAACTCGATAATCCGGAAGTTCCGCTATTTCGTCCGCCGGTGACAGCCCTTTACGGTGCTCGGTGCGATTTATCCGATGAAAGACGGCTGCGACAAAAGAGCGCAGGGCGGGCATGCAGCGCCTCCCATTCGTCATGGAGGATGAGGTCCGTGACGGCCGAGAGACACTGATAAACGAGCGCCGCTGGCACAGCGCACTTTTGTCATGCTCGCGCAGTTTGCTTCATGAAACTCTGCCGTTTTTGGAAGAAGCAACACAGGTTAGAGCGTGCATAGAATCAGTCAGGCAGAACTATTAATGCCCGAGGGTTCCCGATCTCTCCGGCATTGGATGGTCAGGTCGCCTAGGTTTTCCTTTTCACCTGACCATTTGCCCCAAAACCAACTCCCCCGCCTAGCAATGGGCGGGGGTTTTTTGTCTCGCAGGTGGCAGAACGGCCCACCCCGACCACACAAAAACGCCCGCAGGATCGCGAGCGGCCGGGGTCAGCGGCTCGGTGATCTTGCGGGCGTCCGCTCATCCGGCGCGGCGCGCAATTGCTCTCGCGCCGGATCAGTCCATGAAAAAGCTTAGCTGAGGTCGACGCGCCCGAAGTATTCGCGATACTCCGCGCTCATCCGCTGGCGTTCTGACACCGGGGCGTAGCGGATCACGTCGGGGAGCCAGCTTCCCTCCTCCTGGTAGACGTGCTGCTGCACGGCGCTCTCGATATGGTCGAGCTTCTCGTGCCACTCCTTGCTGTCCGGTTCGAGCTTCTGAAGCGCGGCAAGCTGCACCTTGGTCATGGCGTGCTCTTCGTAGGCCATGCTTGCATGAGCCTTGCCCGAGTGATCCGAGATCTCGGGATAGACCACTGCCTCCTCGGCCATCGAGTGGGCGCTGAGAAGGACGCCGAGTTCTTCGATCGCTTCCTGCGCGCCCATGCCGCTTTCGGCACGCGCCTTTTGGAACAGGGCTTCGATCTGGCGGTGCTGTTCAAGGATGTCCTGCGCAAAGGGCTCGCTGGCGGCGAGTTGCTCAAGCTTGCGGCGTGCCTCTTTGCGCTGTTCGTCTGTGGCCGCCGGCGCAATGGCGGCGGCGATGCGGTCGAGAAATGTCACGGGAGTCTCCTTTGAGGGTAAACGAATCCTTCGCCTGTCACCCTAGGCGAGCCGTCCGGGAGAGCCTTTTCCTGCGTTCCTATCAGGCGTTAATGACCCCGCGCCGCGCCCACGCCATGCCATCGGCTCTCAGGTGGGGCCAACGGCAGACATTCGATGAACTATCATGAATTCCTGCTGTTTGCGGGACTTGCGATCTTTATCGCCTACTGGCTGCCCCGCTTTGTGTCGGGGCGCGAGCCTGCTTCCTCGGCCTTGCTGATCCTTACAGGCGCGGCTTTCGCGGTTGTCCTGCCCGACCCGCCGCCATTGTTCGACCCTGTCGCCTATCCCGAGTGGTGGGAGATCCTCAGCGAGATGACAGTGATTGTCGCGCTGTTCGCGACCGGCATGCAGCTTGATGTGGTGCGCCCCTTCACACGCTGGAAGGCCACCGGCCGTCTGCTGGTGGTGGCGATGCCGCTCACCATCGGCGCAATGCTGCTGGTCGGCCTCGCCGCCGGCCTGCCGTTTGCCGCAGCGCTGCTGCTGGGCGCGGTGCTCGCCCCGACCGATCCGGTGCTGGCGAGCGACGTGCAAGTCGGCCCGCCAACCGAAGGCGGCGAGCATCCAGTGCGCTTCGCTCTCACCGCCGAGGCCGGGCTAAACGACGGGCTGGCCTTCCCCTTTGTCTACCTCGCCATCGCGGCGATCGCCGGGCTGACCGGGACCGAGGCGATCCAATGGCTCGGCTATGATCTTGTCTACCGGATGCTTGCCGGCACACTCGTCGGCGCGGGCGCGGGCTGGCTAATGGGGCAGGTGGTGTTCCGCTGGCCGTCCGGCAACGTGCTGGCAGAGACCGGCTCGGGCGTGCTCGCGCTGGCCGGCGTGCTGATCTGTTACGGCGCGGCGGAGTTCATCCACGGCTACGGCTTCATCGCCAGCTTCGTCGGCGGGCTTGCCTTCCGGCGCGTCGAGTGCGGGCACAAGTTCCACAGCGACCTCCACTTCTTCAACCGCGCCATCGAGCACGCGCTGACCGCGGTGCTGCTGCTGATGACCGGCGCGGCGCTTGGCAGCTATGCGCAAGCGGTGCGCTGGGAGCATGTCGCCATTGCCGCCAGCCTGATCTTTGTCGTGCGCCCGCTGGTTGGCTGGGTGTCTCTCGCCGGCATCGACCTGCCCCCGCGCGAACGGCTGGTGATGGCCGTGTTCGGCGTGCGCGGGATCGGCAGCCTCTACTACCTCGCCTTTGCTGCCGGCACGGCGGCTGCGATGCCGGCGATCGCCGATCTGTGGCTGGCGGTGCTGGTGACCATCGCCATGTCGGCCGGCGTGCACGGGCTCACCGCAGGAGCAGCCCTTTCGGGCATCCGCGCCGACGGTTCCGAACCTGAAACCGATCCCGAGCCCCGACCCGAGGCCGCCTGATGACGCGTAGTGACGCTCCCCTCACCCTGCTGCTCGACTTCGATGGGACGCTAGTGCCGATCGGCCCGACCCCCGATGCGATCGAGGTCACCGTCGAGCTACGCGCCCTTGTCGCCGAGGCGGCGGAGCAACTCGATGGGCGCGTCGCGTTGATCAGCGGCCGTTCGCTCGACCAGCTCGACGAATTTTGGGGACGCAGCCTGTGGCCGGTGACCGTCGCCGCCAGCCACGGGCTTGAGCTGCGCCACGACGGCCACCGCTGCGCGCCGCCGCCCGCCAATATTTTCCCCCGCCTGATCCGCGAGATCGACAAGGCGTTCCCGGCCGGGGACGGCGTGGTGATCGAGCTCAAGAGCTTCGGCGTAGGCCTCCACTACCGGCTCGCGCCCGGCCGTCGCGAGGCGGTGCGCGCTTGGGCAGAGGGGCGCGCGGCCGAGCATAATCTCATCATCCAGCCCGGCGACATGGTCTTCGAACTGCGCTTGCCGGGCGCGGACAAGGGCGACGCGGTGCGCACGATAATGGGCCTGTCGCACTTCGCGGGCAGTCGCCCCGTCTATATCGGCGACGACCTCACCGACATCCCCGGCATCGCCGCCGCGCGCGCCTTTGGGGGGAGCGGGATAGCGGTGGGCGAACGGATCGCCGCATATGCCGACGAGGTGGTTGCCTCGCCCGCCGCGGTCCATGACCGTATCCGCGCGCTCCTGAGCGGCGTCGCAGGGGCTTTCATCAGATGAACGGTTTTTTGTTCCGCCGCCTTGCGTGAGGGCGGCGTTCTCGATCGACCTCAGGGCGCGCACGGCAGATAATAAAAAACCCCCGCGCGAACAGACTGGTCGTGCGGGGGTTTCTGCAATCGCGGGGCCGGCGTCCACCTATGGCGCGGGCGTCGAAGCCATCGTTGCGCCGGGGGTGCCGCCGGTCGCCGCCGGGGTCTTCAGCGACGCAGAGGTTGCCGACCCGTTGGCATTGAGCCAGTCCTGGTGCTTCTGCACGACTGGGATCGTCGCCTGCGCGAACTGGCGCAGCTCGGCCATGTCGCCGCCGCCCGCATAGGATTTGAGCAGGTCGAGCGACTTGCGGTGCGCGGTCATTTGCTGGGTCATGTATTCACGCTCGAAATTCTCACCATCAAGGCGGCCCAGCGCATTGACCAGCGACTGATGCTCCCCGCCGAGCTTGGCCGGCATCGCGAGGCTCTGGCCCGATGCCGCGATCGCGTCCTTCAGCGCCTTCGACGACTTGGAGTGATCGGCGATCATCATGTTGGCGAACTCGCGGGTGGGGCCGATCTTGACCTTCTTCGCCGCGATATTGGCGGAGTCGAGCTGGTACATGTCCGACATCGCTACGGCCTGGGCAAAGTCCTGGGCGCTGGGGGGCTTTGCGGCGAAAGCGCCGCCCGCGTCAGGCTGCGCAATGCCGGTGCCGGTGTCGGCGCGCTGGGCTTCGGCTTCGCGGCCGCTGCACGCGGCAGCCAGCAGGCTCGCCGCGATCAGTAGTGCAATCCGCATCCTAGGTCCTTTCAGGTCAGCCTCCCCCTCGGGCGGGGGCAGCCACCCGTAGGTGCCGGAGCCGCACGGCGCCCTCACATAGGGCACTGTCCCGCTTTACGGCGATCGTCGGCGTCCTGAGGCCAAATCCTTGCCGAGTTTAAGGAACATCCGGCCGGGATGGTCGAGAAGAGTGAGGGGAGGGGGGCAACGTCAAGAAAGGTGCGATACCCATGCCAGCCCTGAGCGAGACCTGCGAACGTCCTCTCCCGTGCTACGAAGTCTTCACCGCCGAGATGACCGCCGCGATCCCGGCGTTGCGCAACTTTGCCCAATCGCTATGCCGCCAGCGCGATATGGCCGAGGATCTGGTTCAAGAGACGATGGTGCGCGCCTGGTCGTCGCGGCACACCTTTCTGCCCGGAAGCAACTTTCGCCCCTGGCTGTTCACGATCCTGCGCAACCAGTTCTACAGCACGGTGCGCAAGCGCAGCCGGATGGTGACGTGGGAGCCCGAAGCGGCCGAGCGCCTGCTGGTGCAGGAACCCGAACAGGAGGCACGGATCCATCTCGCGGATGTCGAGGGTGCATTGCGCCAGCTGCCAAACAACCAGCGCGAGATGCTGTTGCTGATCGCCGGGGCAGGCTTAACCTACGAGGAAGCGGCGCTGGCCACCGATTGCAAACTGGGAACGGTCAAGAGCCGCATCAATCGCGGACGGGCCGCGATCAGGGCAATCATCGACGGGGCGGACGCGGTGCACTGATGGTGCCCACTGGACCTGCATAAGATAAAACGGGTCCGTCTCGATAGAGACGGACCCGTATGCAGGGGGCGCAGCGGTTGTGCCTCGCAATTTCGCACCCCCTGTATTCCAGCGAGATTACATCGGAGTGGCTTCCGCCTCGGCCTCGATGTTGTCAGCCTTCCTATCGGCGTTCTCGCGAACTGCTCCAGCCTTGTTTTCCATCGACTGTTCGGCGTTGGAGTCCATGCCGTCGACGGTGGTGTCCATGGTGTCGGCCTTGTCTTCCATCGCGTCAGCTGTGGCGTCGCCCTTCTCGCGCATGGTATCGGCCGTTTCTTCGGCGGCATCTTCCTTCTTGCTGTCGCAAGCGGCAAGGCTAAGCGTCGAAACCGCAAAGGCGGCCAGTATGATCTTCTTCATGTTGTTTTCTCCTATTTTCAACGGACCGAGCCGCGACGGACCAGGTTGACGATTGCCAGCAGCACGAGCGCGCCGAGGAACGAGACGATCAGCGACATGATGTCGAAGCTGCCCGAAGTGATCGTACCGGCGCCAAGCAGCGGCGAGATCAGGAAGCCGGCGACCAAGGCGCCAACAATGCCGACCACGATGTTGAGGAAAATGCCCTGCTGGCCGTCAGTACGCATAACCATGCTGGCAAGCCAGCCGAGGATGCCGCCCACGATGATGATTAGAATGAGATTCATTGCTTGTCTCCACGTCGAAAGGATGATCCCGTCCGCTGGGCTACCGGATTGGTCGCAATCCGGCCGGGATCAACTGGCTCGTGTGTGACAGAGTGGGGGCATTGGGCCTTCACCTATGTTGTAGAGGGTGCAACACGCGTGCTTTCGTGCGCCGTCACAGCAAAAAAAGCGCGGTTCGCAGAGGCGAGCGGTTGCCCACCGCCACGCTAGTCGAGCGAGGTCTTGCCCTCGTAGCCGCGCCACCAGATGGCCGGGTTTACGACGATCGGCGTGTGCGCCTTCATTCGCGCCGCGTGGCTCGCCGAGACCCTGCTGAGCATCACGCTGACCACCCACCGCCGTGCCGCGATCAGCCAGTAAGCGACCCCGACGATCTGCGCCGTCGGCGTGCTCCAGTGGCGGCGAGCGTAATGCATCAGGCCGATATAGGTGTAGCGCATCCGCGCCGGCGCATAAGCATTGCCGCTGCCGATATCATGGATGATCCGGCTGCCCGGATGTAGCCACACCGTCTGCCCGAGCTTGCGCAGGCGGGTGAACAGGTCGATCTCCTCGGAGTAGAGCAGGAACGAGGGGTCAAATCCCCCCACCGCGTCCCACGCCTCGCGGCTGACAAGCATGAAACCGCCGCACAGCACGTCGACCCGCTCGGGCGCGGCGAGCTGTTCGAGACGGCCGCGCTCCCGGCCCCGCCCGCCCAGCCCGACGACGTCGCGCGCAATGCCGCCCAGCGTCGGAATGGTCAGGAAGTTGCCGCCGTCGAGGCTACCGTCGGGGAAAGTCGTCAGCCCGCCCCACGCGGCGGCCGGCTGGCTACGGGCGAAGGCGAGCAGGCTGTCGATCGCCGGATCGGCGAGCTGCGTGTCGGGATTGAGCAGCAGCAAAAACCGCCCGCGCGCGTGGCTTGCGAGGAGGTTGTTGGCCTGCCCGAAGCCGATATTGCCCCGCCCGGGGATGATCCGCACGGCGGGGAACTCTGCCGCGACCTTACCCGCCGTGCCATCCGTGCCGTTGTCGACCAGCAGGATCTCGTAGCTGCCCGGCGCAGTGTGGGCGATCACCGATCCGATGCAATCTGCGATGAACGCGGCCGAATTATAGGCAACAATGAGAATGCTGAGGTCCGGCGCTACGCCTGCCTCTGCCTGCTGATCGGTCAAGCTCATGCCCTTTCTCTGGCCGGGTGCAGCTGGTCGGATTCGCCGCCGGCGAGCTGGTGCCAGAGCGAACCATGCCTCACAAGCGCCGATTACGGCGGGATCCTCCCTCCGAATTAGCCCCGGCGCTTGAGGATCAGGTAGATCGCCCCCTCGCCGCCATGGCGGGGATGCGCGCGGCGCACCGCGGTGATGGCGTCCGCATGGCGGCTTGCGGCGAGCCAATCGAGGAGCTTGGCGCGGATCGCCCCGCGCTTGGACATCCGGTCGGCGGGATCGACGGGCCGCTCGCGCCCCGCCACCACCAGCACCACCCGCGCCCCCATAATCGACGCCTGATCAAGCCCGGCCATAATCCGGTCGTATGCGGTG
>JBBRUU010000099.1:0-10994 GCA_038247515.1 Sphingomonadales bacterium | reverse complement strand
GCCGAAGGCCGCCAGTCGCCGACCCGCGACGGCGCGGGGATCACGCTGGCCAAGTGGGACTACAAGCACCGCGCGATTATCGCCGGGCTGACGCACGAAAAGCCGCACGGCAACGTGGCGTGGGAAATCTTCTACCCCGCCGGCCCCTTTGCGCTGCTGCCGCTCAATGACGATGCCGACGGCACGCACCGCTCCTCACTGGTGTGGACCGTGTCGGAGGAGGACGGCGCGGGCGTGCTGAAACTTGGCGACCGCGCCTTCCTTGCCGAGGTCGAAAAGCGCATGGGCGGGGTGCTGGGCAAGGTGAAGACCGTCGGTCACCGTTCAAGCTGGCCGCTGGGCTTCCACCACACCGCCAAGATCACCGGTGAGCGCCTCGCACTGATCGGCGATTCCGCGCACGGCATCCACCCCATCGCAGGGCAGGGCCTGAACCTTGGCCTTCGCGACGTGGGCGCGCTGGTCGAAGTGCTGGCCGAAGGCGCGCGGCTCGGCCTCGATCCGGGCGATGCTGAACTGCTGAAGCGTTACGAGACGTGGCGCGGGCTCGACACCTTCATGGTTGCGCTGGCGACTGACGGCCTGACCCGGCTGTTCGGTGTGCCGGGCAAGACGGCGTCTGCCGTACGGCGTCTGGGCATGGCAGCGGTGCAGCGCACCCCGATGCTCAAGAGCTTCTTCATGGACGAAGCGCGCGGGGTGTCGGGGGACTTGCCGGAGATCCTCAGGGCGTAATTTGTTTTTTGGCCACCACCCGGCGGGGCGGTGGTCTGCATCGCGCGCAAGCGCGATCGCAAAACTAAGGCGTCCGCACCAGCGGGCTCAACTGCCCCACCGGATTGCCCGCCCCGTCGCGCAGGCCTCGCTGGTCGAGCACCGCGGCGGTCTCGATCACTTCCAGCGCGTCCATTGCCTTCTTGTAGCGCTCGGCGTCCTTGATCCAGCTTTCCGCCTTGGCCGCGCCGGGCATGCCCTTCACCTCGTCGATCGCGGCCTGGTAGCGGCCTTGCTCCATCGCCCAGCGCGCGCGATCGAGCCTGCGCTGCGGTTCGGGCGAGGGGGTGCTTTTGCGGCGCACCACGAAGAGCTGCTTCAATTCGCGCTTGAACGAGGCCCATGACGGCCCCTCGCTGCTCTCGCGCAATTGCGGTCCCAGTCCCTCGAGCCGCGCGGTGAGGCTGTCGAGCCGGACCGGCGCGCGCGAAAAGTCGATGATCGTGCCCACCGCGTTGGGCCACTGGTCGCCGAACCGCAGCCGCAACTGGTCGGAGAGGTAGCCCAGTTCCGCCCCGCGCTCGACCGCGCGGCGGGTGGCAAAGGCGATCAGTAGGCTCTCGGCGCGCGCGGCATTGCCGGCGGCGGCCTGCGCCTGAAGGTCGAGCGTGGTGAGCCGCTGCTCGGCTGCGGCGAGGCGCTGGTCGAGCCCGCCCTGCTGCTCGGCAACCCGCTCGACCGCCTTTTGCGCGACCGTCGTGGCGAGCGGCGTCGGCTGAGCGCCGATCGCGGGGCTGGGCAAGGGAGCGGCGACGGCAGCGCGCGGTTCGTCATTGCTTGCGGTATCGGCCTTGTACCACATCAGCCAGCCGACCACCGCTCCCCCGGCAAGGAAGGCCAGCAAGGCGGCGAGGATCAGCGCGCGCGCCGATGAGGGCTTGCGGGGGCTGCCATAGGGCGATGGTCCCGGTTGTGATGCCATCGTGATCCGATCTCGAAGCCTTGAATGAGCGGCTCCGGCGGGCGGGTTGGCTTGCCGGAGGAGGAAGGAGGTTACGTGGAGCGCGGCGCGCCGCACAAGTCAAATGCCAATTGCATCAGCGCAGCCTCGTCGGGGCGGGCGGCGGTGTGGACCGCAACCCATCCTTGCCCCGCCGCCGCCGCCGCGATGCGCGAGCCGAGCGCGGCGAGGGTTATCCCCGCGCGCGGCAGCCCCAGCCGGTCACATTCGGCAGCAAAGTGGCTCGCAGTGGCGGCGGAATGGAGCAACACCAGCGCCGCTCCGGACGCGAGCAAGGGCGCTGCCGGATCAAGCGGGAGCATACAGCTGCGATAGGCGATCACCTCGGCGAAACTCACCCCGGCAGGCGGCGTGAGGGGCACATGCTCCTCCCCCGCGATGCGCAGGAGGTGGCAGGGCGCGGGAACCGCATCGAGCACGCCCTGAAGCCCCCCGCTCCCCGTCATCGCCACGGCTAAGCCCGCCGCCCGCGCGGCAGCGGCGGTCGCATCGCCCACGGCATAGACGTGCTTGCCCGTAAGCCGCGCAAGGTTCGCGCCGCCGTGGAGGATGGCATTGGCGCTGCCGATCAGCAGGCCGTCGATGGCGGCGGGGTCGGGACACTCCCACGCGATGGCCTGAATCTCGGACAGCGCCAGCCCGGTGATTGCAAGGCCCATCGCCCGGGCTCTCTCCAGCGTCGCGGTCAGCCCCGGCTCGGGGCGCAGCGCGAGCAGGTGCAGGCTCATCCCAGTTTGCGGAAATGCGGCGCGATGCCCGGCGTGGCGCGGCCGAGGAGGTCGGCGGCGAGCGCCCGCACCGGCGCGTGATCTCCAGCGTCAAAGGTGGCGGAGCCCTCGATCCGCTCCAATCCGTCGGGGCTGAACAACGCCGCCCGCATCCTTAGCGCGCCATCGGAAAGCTCGCACAATACCGCGATCGGCGAGTGGCAGGTGCCGCCCAGTTCCGCCAGCAAGGCCCGCTCAGCTTCGAGTTCGGCGCGGGTCGGGGTGTGGTCGATCGCGGCAAGCAACGCGGTGGTTGCCGCATCATCGGCGCGGCATTCGATCGCGATCACGCCTTGGGCGGCGGCGGGGATCCATTCGTCCGAGGCAAGCGGGTGGCCCACGCCGGTCTGGTCGAGCCGCTCCAATCCCGCTGCCGCAAGGAACGTCACCTCGGCCTCGCCCGCAGCCAGCTTCGCCAGCCGCGTTGCGACATTGCCGCGGAAGGTCACGACCTTGCAATCGGGGCGCAGGTTCAGAAGCTGCGCGGCGCGGCGCGGCGCACTGGTGCCCACCACAGCGCCCTGCGGGATCGCCGCAATGCTCGCCGCGCCCACCAGACTGTCGCGCCGGTCCGCGCGGGGCAGGAAGGCGGGGAAATGAAACTCGCGCGGGCGGATCGTCTCCACATCCTTGGCGGAGTGGACCGACAGGTCGATGCGTCCTTCGCCCAGCCACTGGTCCAGCTCCTTGGTCCACAGCGCCTTGCCGCCGATCTCGGACAGCGGGCGGTCGAGCACCTTGTCGCCGCTTGCCAGCACGGGGACGAGTTCGATCTCGTCTTCGTCCCAGCCGTGGGCGGCGCACAGGCGCGCGCGGGTCTCGTAGGCCTGCGCCATCGCCAGCGGGGAATTGCGGGTGCCGAGGCGCAGCATGGGCGCGGGGCGCGGCGTTGTTGCGGTTGCGTCAGTCATAGCGATGCTTGCCCTAGCCTGCACAAAGACTAGATGGAAGCCGGATGGGAATGGTCACGCACACCTCTGACACCGACATTCTCGGGGCAATCGTGCTCGGCATCGAATCGAGCTGCGACGAAACCGCCGTGGCGCTGGTGCGCGGGGACCGGACGATTATCGCGCAGGCCATCGCCAGCCAGGAGGCCGAACATGCGCCCTATGGCGGCGTCGTCCCCGAAATCGCCGCGCGCGCCCATGCCGTGCGGCTCGCACCGATGATCGAGCGGGTGATGGCCGAGGCCGGCCTTGCGCTGGACGATGTCGACGCGGTCGCCGCAACGGCGGGTCCGGGGCTGATCGGCGGGGTGATGGTCGGGCTGGTCAGTGCCAAGGCGCTGGCGATGGCGGCAGGCAAGCCCTTGCTGGCGATCAATCACTTGGAAGGCCACGCACTCTCGCCCCGGCTGGCGGACCCTGACCTCGCCTTCCCCTATCTGCTGCTGCTCGTCTCAGGCGGGCATTGCCAGATCCTTAGCGTCGAGGGCGTGGGGCAATATCGTCGCCTCGCCACCACCATCGACGACGCGCTGGGCGAGGCTTTCGACAAGACCGCCAAGATATTGCGCCTCGGCTATCCCGGTGGGCCTGCGGTCGAGCGGCTGGCGCTGGAGGGCGATCCCAAGGCGGTGCCCCTGCCTCGCCCGCTCAAGGGATCTAAAGAGCCGCATTTCTCCTTTGCCGGGCTGAAAAGCGCGGTGCTGCGGGCGGTGGAGAGCGGCGCGCACAACCCCGCCGATATTGCCGCCAGCTTCCAGCAGGCCGCGGTCGATTGCCTGATCGACCGGCTCGCGCTGGCCTTGGACCGCGCCGGCCCTTTCCCCGCATTGGTCGTTGCAGGCGGAGTTGCGGCGAACAAGACCGTGCGCGCGGCGCTCGAAAGCTTTGCGGCGACCAACGCGATGCGCTTCACCGCGCCGCCGATGGCCCTGTGCACCGATAACGCCGCGATGATCGCCTGGGCCGGGTGCGAGCGACTGGCGGCCGAAGGCTGGCGCGCAGGTGAGGACTTCGCGGGCGATCCGCTCGATTTTGTCGCCCGCCCGCGCTGGCCGCTCGATCCGGCGGCCGATGCCGTGCGCGGTGCCGGAGTTAAAGCATGACGCGTGCAGGCATGAACAACCTCGAAACCATCGGTGTGATCGGCGCGGGTGCATGGGGCACGGCGCTCGCGCAGATGCTCGCCAGCGACGGGCGCGATGTGGCGCTGTGGGCTTACGAGCCCGAGGTGGTGCAGGCGATCAATGCAGAGCATCGCAACCCGCTCTACCTGCCCTCCGCAAGCCTGGCCTCGGCCATTTATGCGACCGGCGACCTTGCCGACCTCGCCAGCCTCGACACCGTGCTGGTCGTCACCCCGGCGCAGGTGCTGGGCCGCGTGCTTTCCGGCCTCGCCACACCGCCGCGCGATCTGGTGCTGTGCTCCAAAGGCATCGAGGCGGGCACCGGCAGGTTGATGAACGACGTGGCGCGCGAGGCCTCCCCGGGGAGCGCCGTTGCGGTATTGTCCGGACCGACGTTTGCCCACGAGGTCGCCGCCGGGTTGCCGACCGCCGTCACCCTGGCCTGCGGGGGCGGCGCTGCGCAGTGGGTGCGGCTCGCCCCGGCGCTCGCGCGGCCGACCTTCAGGCCCTATTATTCCGACGACGTGGCGGGCGCGGAGATCGGCGGGGCGGTCAAAAACGTGCTCGCGATTGCCTGCGGGTTGGTCGAGGGTCTTGCGCTCGGCCAGAACGCCCGCGCCGCGCTGATCGCGCGCGGTTATGCTGAGATGCTGCGCTTCGGCGAAGCCTTGGGAGCGCGGGCCGAGACGCTTAGCGGATTGTGCGGCCTCGGCGATCTGGTGCTGACCTGCTCCAGCACGTCCAGCCGCAATTTCTCGCTGGGCAAGGCGCTCGGGGAATTGAGGGGGGGCGAAGGCGCTTCCGCTGCCGCGTTGATGGCCGACCGGCGCACGGTGGCCGAGGGCGCCTACACCGCGCCCGTCCTCGCCGAACTCGCCGCCGCGCGCGGGCTGGCCATGCCGATCGTTGCCGCGGTCGACGCGATCCTCAAGGGCGAGGACGCGCGCAAAGTGGTCGCGGGCCTGCTCGCTCGCCCCTTGAAGGCAGAACGCGACGCGCCGCAGGATCATGGCACGTGACCGCTGCGAGCGATAACACCGACGATCTTGCGCGGCTCGCCAAGGGCGGGCGGACCAACACGATTGGCTTTGCGATCCGGCTGATCGCGCGCATCCCCTTCCTCGTCATCGCCACGCGCTTGTATGGCCCAGAGGCACTGGGGCGCTTCGCCTCGGCGCTGGTGCTGATCGAGATCATCGCGCTGATCTGCTCGCTGGGGGAGAAGCGCGGGCTGGCGCAGCGCCTGTCCGAAGGCGCGGGCGAGAACCGCGCGGCCGAGGTGAACCTCGTCTTTGACGGAATCCTGCTCGCGCTCGGCTACGCCGCGGTCGCGGCCGCGCTGCTACTGACGTTTCCCGGACCGATGTTCCCCAACGGGATGAACGGGGCGTGGGATATGTGGCTGGTCGCCGCCATCCCCGCCTTTGCAGTTACCGAGATCCTGCTCGCAGCGCAGGCCTACCGCTTCGACATTGCCACCTTGGTGCGCACGCGGGCGGTGGTGGAGCCGTGGACGATCTCGATTGCGGCGGGCGCGTTCTTTGTTTTCCCCGCGACGCGCGAAAGCGGGCTGGCGCTTGCCTACATCACTTCGATCTATGCCGGGCTGCTGTCCGCCTTGTGGCCGTTCCTGCGCACCTATGGCCTGCCGAGGGGCTGGCACCCGCGCCCGCGCGCGATGCTCGCCATGTCCGCCCGCGCCTTCCCGCTGGTGGGCGCCGACGCGATCGAGCGCGGCACGCGGCTGCTCGACTTATTCATCCTCGGCCTCTTTGCGCCGCCATATGCCGTCGGGATCTACTACGCCGCCCAGCAGATCGCTTCGCTGCCGCAGCGCTTGACGACCACCTTCGAGCCGATCCTCTCGCCAGTCATCACCAAGAACCTGCGGATCGGCAACATGGCGGCGATCGCTGCGCAGGTGCGGCAGGTGGGGTTCTGGATCATCGCCGTCCAGCTCGGCATCGCGCTGGTGCTGGGCGTGCCGGGCGAAGCGGTGATGGGCCTGTGGGGGCCGGACTATGTCGCGGGCACCGCTGCGTTGACCTTCCTGCTCGCCGCCGAAGTCGCCGCCTCAATGGCGGTCGTCTCGGAGAGCGTGCTCGTCTACATCGCGAGGAAGCGCAATCTGGCGATCTCGGTCGGGATCATCGCATTGCAGGCCGGCCTGACGATCACGCTGATCGAACTCGCCGAGAGCCTCAACCTCGGACGCGGTTACCAAGCGGCGGGCGCGGCGGGCGCGCTGCTGGTGGCCCTCGCCGCCTCCAGCCTCATCAAAGCGCTGCTGCTGAAGCGCCTGCTCAAGGCCCCGGTGAGCAACTGGCGCTGGGCGCTGGTCTATGCCGCAGCGCCCGCCGTGGTGGTCGGCTACGCGTTCACGTTCCTGCCCGAATGGACAGAGCTCGTCTTCGGCATCCCGGCCATCCTCGGCACCTACGCTTTCGTCATCTGGCGGCGCGGCTTTGACGAAGGCGACAAGGTCTTGTTCCGCAAGCAGGTCGTCCCCTCGCCGGATGCCGGAGCGGCGGCACAATAGCAACCTGCGCTTGGGCCAAGGCCTGCAAGGCTGCTAAAGGCCCGTCGCAAACGCCGCGAATCCAGCCGGAGACGACACAGCCATGTCCGCCGATCTCAACACCTACCTACCGCTAATCCTGATCGCGCTCGCCGTGCTGGCGATTGCCGTCTGGGCCTTCCTGCGCGCCACCCGCAAGGCGCGCGTGATCGACGATGGCAGCGCGCCCGCCATCGGCCGCGACGTGCTCGACGAGGGCGCCGCCCCTGCTACGCGCAACCACGCGCTGATGGACGCGCCGCGCGCGATCGAGATCATTCAGGGTCCGCTCTCTGCTGCCGCCAACGCGCAGCCCACCGCCGCTGCCACGATGGAGGCCGATGCTGAAGCCGGCCCGTCGATCGCGCCCACCGGCACCAGCACCGGCAATGCGCCCGCCCCCGCGCCAATCCCCGCGCCCGGCACCGGAGACGACCTCACCTGCATCAAGGGCCTCGGCCCCAAGCTTTCCGCGCTGCTCGGCGAATTCGGCATTGCCAGCTTTTCCCAGATCGCCGCGTGGACCCCTGAAGAAATCGAGCGGATCGACGCGCATCTTGGCCGGTTTTCGGGCCGGATCGTCCGCGATCAATGGGTAGAACAGGCCAAGTTACTCGCTGCGGGCGACCAAAGCAGTTATGTTGCGCAATTCGGCCGAAATGGATGATATTGTTACAAGCTTGAAATCCAATCCATGTTACACTCCTATGTGTGGGATGAGATTGAACGGGAGAAATCAATGGCGTTGCGGATTCTGGTCGCCGAAGACGAATTCATTACGGCCGTCGATTTGTGCGATACTTTCGAGGAAGCGGGATACGAGGTTGAAGGCCCGCATTCCGGGATTTCTTCAACGATGCTGGCCTGCCAGAAGGAAAAGCCCGACCTTGCGGTGCTCGATATCGAGCTGGCCGACGGCCTCACCTATGAACTCGCGCGCAAGCTTCTCGGCGACAACGTGCCGGTGATCCTGCATTCCGCTGGCGCCGATGCGCTGGGAATGGCAGCCCGCTTCCCGGGCGCGACGATGCTGGCCAAGCCTTGCCCGCCGGCCAAGCTGCTGGATACAGTCAGCCGGGTGCTTTGCCCGGTCTGAGAGGTTGAGGCTGCGCTTCAAACACACCCACGTCTCCCCGGACTCGACCCGGGGCCCGGCTAATCTTCCTGCGGCAAGCGAGCGCATGGGTCAAAAGGCATCGGGGCCCCGGATCAGGCCCAGGTCTGGCCAGGCGAGACGCGGACGATAAATCGATCCGCACAACCCTGACCCGCGCGCACTCTTGCCGCTGCGGTTGAAGCCTGCGATGGCAAGCGCATGAGCACGATGAAACTCTACGGCTACTTCCGTTCGTCGACCTCCTACCGCCTCAGGATCGCGCTGGGCCTCAAGGGCCTCGCCTTTGCAAATATCCCGGTCAATCTCGCTACCGCAGAGAACAAGGGGGAACGCTTCACCAGCCGCAATCCGTTCGGATCGCTGCCCATGCTCGAAGCCGACGGGCGCGACCGGGCGCAGTCGATGGCGCTGCTCGAATGGCTCGACGAAGCCTATCCGGCGCCTGCCTTCCTGCCGCAGGACATCGAGGCCCGCTACACGGTGCGCGAACTAACCTACGCGATAGCGACAGAGATCCATGCGGTGAATAACCTGCCGGTGCTCAAGTATCTCAAAGACCCGCTCGGCCACTCGCAGGACGAGATCGACATTTGGTACCGCAACTGGCTAAAGCGGACGCTCGACCCTGTCGAGGCGCGGTTGGCACAATTGCAGACGGGCGACTTCCTCCATGGCAATGCGCCCGGCCTGTTCGAGATCGTGCTCATCCCGCAGCTCGCGAATGCGCGGCGCTTCGCCTATGATCTCAGCGCCTGCCCGCACATGACCCGCATCGCGGCCGCCTGCCTTGCGCTCCCCGCCTTTGCGGCGGCGCATCCTGACAACCAGATCGACGCCAGATCGACGCAAGCTAAAACAAAGATAGAAGAACGTCTTGGGAGGACACCGTAGATGAAACTCGCAACCCTCGATAACGGCACGCGCGATGGCATGCTGGTGGTAGTTTCCAAGGATCTCACGCGCTGCTCGTCTGCGGGCTATATCGCCCCCACCCTGCAGGCCGCGCTCGATAATTGGGAGCGGGTCGCGCCCGAGCTTGAGCTGCTCGGCCGCGATGTCGAGCACGAGACGGTGCCGTGCGAGCGGTTCCACGAGCGGCAGGCGCACTCCCCCCTGCCGCGCGCCTACCAGTGGGCCGATGGTAGCGCCTATATCAACCACGTGGAACTCGTAAGGCAGGCGCGCGGCGCCAAGGTGCCCAACAGCTTCTACCACGATCCGCTGATGTATCAGGGCGGGTCGGACAGCTTCCTGCGCCCGCGTCAGGACATTGCGCTGGGCGATCCGGCATGGGGCTGCGACATGGAGGGCGAGATCGCCGCGGTCACCGGAGACGTTCCGATGGGCGTCAGCGCCGAGGACGCTGCCGGGCACATCAAGCTGCTGATGCTGGTCAACGACGTATCCTTGCGCGGGCTGATCCCGAGCGAACTGGAGAAAGGCTTCGGCTTCTTCCAGTCCAAGCCTGCCAGCGCCTTCTCGCCGGTCGCCATCACGCCCGATGAACTTGGCGAGGCCTGGGAGGACTGCCTGATCCACCTGCCGCTGATGGTGGACTTGAACGGCCAGCCCTTCGGCCGCGCGAACGCGGGCAAAGACGCGACCTTCAACCTTGCGCAATTGGTGGCGCACGCGGCCCGGACGCGCAGCCTTGCGGCAGGCACGATCATCGGCACCGGCACGGTCTCGAACAAAGGCGCCGACGGCGGCGCGGGTCAACCGGTGGCGGCGGGCGGCGCAGGCTATTCGTGCATCGCCGAAATCCGGATGATCGAGACGATCACGGGCGGCGCTCCGGTCACGCCGTTCATGCAGGCAGGCGACACGGTGCGGATCGAGATGCGGGATAATCACAACCACTCGATCTTCGGCGCGATCGAACAGCACGTGGTGGCGGTCTAGACCCCCGCTAGGCCCTGTTCTAGACCTTCGTTCGGCTCAGCTTGCGAATGTTTCACGGGAAACATTCGCCGCTGATCCAGTTCGCTGACGAAGAAGTGGTTCACATCGCGGTGCTCAGCCTCATCAGCGCGGACCGCCAAGATCACATCGCGCAACCGCGCATCTTGCGGCAGCTGCCAGTAATCGATCGCCAACTGCGGGGCAGGCACATTTTCCAGTCGTCCGGCATCCACTTCGGCGAGATACTGGGTATAGCTGTAAACCGCTTCCTCTTCGAAATAGCCGACCACGCGGTGCGCGGTGCGCGGTGCAAACAGGTAAAGGAAGAAGTAGAAATTGTAGAATATCAGCTGCACCGCGATCACCAGAAAACGTTCAGCCGCACTGGGCTTGGCGATCTCGATGAAGGTCATCAAATGCATCCGCTCGTTCTCGGCTTCATCCAGTAACGTGCGTATCCAGCCTTCATCATCGCGCATCGTGCGCAGCGCATTGAGGTGCTGCAACAGCCCGCCCACCATGCCCGGCACCGCCGCTACGGTTTCCAAGATTACTGCGCGATGGCCGTACCGATTGGCAAAAAACCCATCGGCGAAAAACCGCAGCAATTTGACGAAAGCGAACGCCGCCTTGTCGCTGCCTGACTGCGGAGCAACATGGGTCTCAATTAGCACGTCAGGATTGATCTGACGGATAAGCGGACGGGTATCGAACGGTTTCATGGGGCACCTTTGTTAGCGCTCTCGAATTAGACATCCCGCAACCGGATTACCCGCGAATAGGCGACATCATTTGTGCTGAAAAATGCAACGATCAAAAGGCGAGGCTTTCGGCTACCGCCG
>JBBRUU010000098.1:0-11166 GCA_038247515.1 Sphingomonadales bacterium | reverse complement strand
GCCCAGACCATCGACCTTCGCGGGCTCGGCGCCAACCGCACGCTGGTGCTGCTGAACGGCCGCCGTGCAGGGCCTGCCGGTACGCGGGGCGGGGTTTCGTCCTTCGACCTCAACGTGCTACCGCTTTCCGTCGTCGGCGATATCCAGATCCTGAAATCCGGCGCATCGTCGGTGTATGGGTCTGACGCGGTCGCGGGCGTGGTGAACATTTTCACCAAGAACAAGCTTGATGGCCTGACTTTAGACCTCAACGCGTCGGTGCCATTTGATAGCGGGGGCGAGAATTTCCGCATCAGCAGCGCATGGGGCAAGACGTTCGATCGCGGCCACATCATGATCGCAGGCGATTACACGAAGGTTCAGGAGCTCGCACGCGGCGATCGCAGCTATCTCGCCTGTCCGGAAGCCAACATCTTTACCGAAAGCGGCGAACGCGCCGACCTCATCGATCCTCGCACCGGCCAGCCGCATTGCGAAGATCTGCGCTGGGGCCATGTCTGGACCTACAATCTGATCGATAACCTCCGGCTGGACGGTCCCGGCGGACCCAACACCGGGATCCAGACCACGCCCGGTGCCGTCAATCTGCTTCAGTTCCAATACCCTACCGGCCCCGGCGCTGGCACGCTCGGCATCCCGGCTTTCGGTACGCCCGCTTTTGCAGGCGATTTCGGTGCTCCGGCCGGCTGGTTCCCGACCGGATATAATGCCGCTTCGACGGCGGTTCAAAATGCGTACCATCCCTTCGTCGAACAACAGACGATCATTCCGGAAACCGACCTCTACACGGCCTATGCAGAAGGCGCGTTCGAGATTTCCAGCGCGGTCGAAGTATTCGGCGAATTTCTGTTCAATCGCCGCGAAACCTACCAGAACGGCTGGCGCCAGTTCTGGAACTTTGGTTACACAGGTGACCTCTATGGCACGGGTACTCCCGCCACGATCTGGGCCCCTGGGTTCACCGGCGTGAACTTCCTGAGCCCGACCGGGATCACCGATCTGGCTGATTCGAGCCAGAAGGTCGATTATTACCGCGGTGTCGCCGGTGTTCGCGGCGAGATCAGCAGCAAGGGCAGCTGGACCTACGATATCCACGGCCAGTACAGCCGCAACATCGGCCGCTATCGCACTCAGCAGATCCTGCAGGACGCCTACGACACCGGCTACTTCCAGACCGCATCCTGCGTCGGCACCACGACACCCATTTCGGGCAAGCAGTGCATCGACCTCCCCTGGACCGACCCGTTCTTCCTGCGCGGAGAGCTCACGCCGCAGCAGGCTGACTTCCTGACTGACTGGGAAGAAGGCCGCACGCTTTACACGCAGAAGACCGCTGAGGCGATTTTGGCGGGCGAGTTGCTGACCTTGCCCGGCGGCCCGCTAGCCGTCGCCCTCGGTGCTTCGATCCGCGAAGACCTGATCAATGACACGCCCGGTGAAATCACGCTTGCGGCTAACGCCTGGGGCGCTTCGGCGAGCGGCATCACGGCAGGCAAGAGCTTGACCACCGAGGCGTTTGCCGAAGTCAACCTCCCGCTTCTGTCCGACAAGCCGTTCATCGAGGAACTTAACTTGTCGGCTGCCGGCCGTGTCACCAACGTCAAGGCAACCCGCGCTAGTGACGGGTTCAGCGACAGTGACAATGGCAACTTCACCTATAAGGTGGGCCTGAACTGGACGGTCACCGATTGGCTGCGCGTCCGCGGCAGCTTCGGCACGTCCTACCGTGCGCCGGCGCTGTTCGAGCAGTTCCTTGCCGACGAGACGAGCTTTGTTCCGCAGAACCGGATCGACCCTTGTGTCGCGTGGGGCAACAGCCTGGCGGCTGGCGCGATCTCGCAGGTTCGGGCGGACAATTGTGCAGCTGACGGTATTCCCAACAACTACAATGGCGGCGGCATCAGCGCGACGATCATTTCGTCGGGCGGTCTCGGAATTCTCGAGTCCGAAACGTCGCAGTCGCTGGTCTTCGGGACAATCCTCACGCCGAGCCTGTCCTTCCTCCCCAACACCGACATCAGCATTGCGGTCGATTACTTCGACATCAAGGTCGAAGGCGAGATCTCGCAGCTAGGGGCGGGAACGATCTTGGCCGGTTGCTACGACTCGCTGGCCTTCGCGACCGAGCCGCTGTGCAACCTCTTCACCCGCGGTCAGAATGCCACGGCCCTTCTCCAGATCAATACGGTGCGCGATTCGTTCATCAACGTATCGAGCCAGCGGAACAAGGGTATCGACCTTTCCGTCCGTGTGGGGCAGGATTTGGGTTCGCTTGGCACGCTGTCGCTCACTGCGGACATGACTTGGCAGCTGACGGACGATTCCCAGCTTCTGCCGACCTCCCTTGTGTTGAACGAAAACGGTTTTGTGGGCTCACCCGAGTTTGTGGGCGACTTCCGCGCCAACTGGACGCATCCGTCGGGCTTCAGCCTGTTCTATGGCGTGAACGTGATCGGTTCGGGGAGCTCCCGGGAGCTGTTCGACCGTGGGAGGCCGACAGCCGGAGGCTGCATACGTTCCTTCAACAATCAGGGCGCGACCGCCGCGGAGCTTGCTCTGAACCCGGCGCTTTCTTTGCCGGTCTACGGGGTCTTCTGCCCCGATCTCGACGTGCCTGCGACCTTCTACCACAATATCTCGGTCACGCAGGAAATCGCCGATGGCCGCTTCACGATCACGGCGGGCGTGTCGAACCTGTTCGATACCCGTCCGCCGCGGGTCTCGGTCCTGAACGGCAACACGATCAGCACGCTCGGGCCGGTTGCCGCAACTTCCCAGTATGACTTTGTGGGTCGTCGCGGCTTCATCAACGTTTCGACCAAGTTCTGATCAATCCACTGGCGGCGTAACAGAGAGGCGGCATGGCAACATGCCGCCTTTTCTGTCACAGACGACCAAGGAGGCCGTTTGCGCGATGCCCGAGATTTTTGTCAGACGTGATACGCTCGATGCGGAGAATGCGCGGTACGTTCAAACCCCTTTGCGGCAACCGGTCTTCCTGAATTCCGTGCCCAAAAGTGGTAGCCACCTGCTGCGCAATATCCTGCGAATGTTCGTGCCCGTCAGCCAGCAATACGCGGCTGATTTTATCCAGTGGGGCAACCTTGGGCAGCATCGGCAAGCTTTCGATCCGGCAAAGCCAAGCCTGAGCTGGGGCCATCTGTTTTTCGCTGATGCGTCAGTCGTCGAAACCGCTTCTGCACGCCGGATCGTGCTGTTTCGCGATCCTTATGAATGGGTGATCGCGCGCGCGCGTTTCATGCTGTCGGACCAGTTCTCCGGCAACGTCGATCATCTCAAGAACGGCGAGATCGAGACAGACGAGCTCCTGACCATGATGATCTTCGGGCTGCCCGGCAAGCTCCCGTCGCTCAACGCAATCTATGAGCTCAATGCCGTGGCCTGGCTCGGCGCTCGATCCCATCTGTTGAAGCTCGAGGACCTCGTTGGAGCCGTCAAGGCGATCGAGACGGCCGAGGCCGAGACGTTCTTCGCCGCCCTGCTGCACGCTTGCGGCATCGACATGCCTCATGACTGGCAAGACCGGGTCAGGATCGGTTCCGACCCTGCGCAAAGCGGAACCGCGCGGGAGAATCTCACCGGTGTGGAGTTGGACCTTCCAAAGGAACTCGGACCCCGCCACAGGGCTCTTGTGGATTACCACGCACCCGGGCTTCGGGCCGTACTTGGCTATCTCTAGGCCCGACCTGACATGACCGCGAACACTGTATCCATCACGATTTTCCCGCGCCTGTCCGAGGCCATCAGGCTGCGCGAGCAGGGAGAAAGTCACCGCGCGGCGCAATTGCTCATTGCTCATTTGAGAGAACATCCCGAAGAACCGCGCGGGATGGCGCAGCTCGGCCTCGTCGCCGCCCAGACAGGGGCTCTTGGTCAGGCAGAGCACTTCCTGCGCCGGGCAATGTCAAAGGGGGAAAACAGCCCCGAACTGCGTCACACCCTCGCCTCGGTTTATAGCCAGCAGGAACGCCTCCATGTCGCGGAAAGCTTCACGAACCGGTTGATCAATGATGAGGGCGACAAACAGCTTCGTAGTCTAAGAGCAAACCTGCTCGACCGGATGGGAAGACACGAGGAAGCGTTCGCGATCCAGAAGGAACTGGTGAATGAAGGCCCCAATATCATTGGGGGCTGGCTGGCTTACGGATACAGCCTCCGCGCTGCGGGCGATGTCGAGGGCGCCATTTCCGCCTATCGCAGAGCCATCGCAATCGATGATGGATTCGGCGAAGCATGGTGGGGGCTTGCCGGCATAAAGCGCAAGGTTTTGACCGACGAGGATATCGTGATCATGCGGCAGGCGCTGAAGATTGCGATCGACGAACGGAACATTGCGCCTCTCCATTTCGCGCTGGGGCGGGCCTTCCATGATCGGGGTGATTTTACCGCCGCCTTCCAGCACTATAGCAAGGGCAATCGCATCCGCGCCGAAGCCATCGCGTACGATTCGAGGGAGCTCACCGACGAGGTGGCCGAGATCGAGCGCATGGCCGATCCCGCTTTCATGACGCGGATGCCGTCCAAACCCAATGGATCCGACCGGCCCGTTTTCATCGTTTGCCTGCCACGCTCAGGCTCCACTTTGCTTGAGCAGATGTTGGGGAGCCATCCGTCGATCGAACCTGTTGGCGAGCTTCCTTATATACCCGCAATCTTGCGCTCGTTCATGGAGATAATGTCACGGCGCGGCAAGGTCTCGGTACCACAGGCCATTGCTTCAATCTCCGATGAGCAGGCATTGTTACTGGCACAGGATTATCTCGGCCGGGCTAGGTTGCATCGCAAGACCGACCGCCCGATCTTTATCGACAAGCTACCGCAGAACTGGAGCAACATCCTATTCATCCGCCGGATCCTGCCCCAGGCGCGGTTCATCGATATTCGGCGTCCAGCAATGGACTGCTGCTTCTCCAACTTCTCTCAGTCCTTCACCTCGGCTCACGCCTCGTCATTTGCTCTTGAAGACATCGGGCAATCCTACGTGGATTATGTGCGGCTCATGCGCCACTTCGACACCGTGTCTTCCGGCTTGATCCACCATGTCAGCTACAGCGCGCTGGTGGATGATCCTGAGACCGCACTTCGCCCCACCCTCGCATACCTCGGGCTGGGGTGGGACGACGCGATACAATCGTTTCACAAGCTCGATCGCGTTGTCCGGACGCCGAGCAGCGAACAAGTGCGTCGTCCCGTCAATCGGGATGGCATGGAGATTTGGCGACCATATTCGCAGTGGCTGGGCCCACTAAAGCGAGTGCTGGGTGAACTTGCCGATATTTGATGCTGATTTTAAGGGGTCGCCGCGATCAAAGTTGATATCGCGCGGCCTTCGCTCGCTCTAAATGATCAGAGTAAGCCATTGACGCCCCAAGGGAAAGTGCGGAAAAAAGGTGGTGCCGCTTACAGGATTCGAACCTGTGACCCCATCATTACGAATGATGTGCTCTACCAACTGAGCTAAAGCGGCATCCTCGCTCGCGGCCCTAATCAGGGCGAGCCGCAGGCGCAATGCAAAGGTGGAGGCCCGAGCCGGAATCGAACCGGCGTGCGAGGATTTGCAGTCCTCTACGTAACCACTCCGCCATCGGGCCGAGCCTTCCAGGACTTATGCCTCGGAGGGAAGCGGCGCACTAGCGATTCGGCGGGGCAAAGGCAATCCGAGATTACGGGCCGAGATTATGGGCCGAGATTATGGGCCGAGATTACGGGCCGAGACTATGGGCCACCCTTCCCTTACGTCAGTCTGGACGAGACGTGCCGCGCGCGGCAAAGCTCGCCTGTATGACCATCGCCAGCCTGCTCGCACCTGTTACCGGCCAGTCCGGCCCCGCCCGCCTAGACCATGCTGCTGACTGGATGCAGGGGCGCACGCTCTACGGCGGGGCCTCGGCGCTGGTTGCCTACACGATGGCGGTGCGCGCCTTTCCCGGCCTACCGCCGTTGCGCGCCGGGCAAGTCGCCTTCGTCGCGCCGGTCGGCGAGGAGATCGAACTCAAAGCTGAGATCGTCCGCCAGGGCCGCAACGTCACCCAGCTGCGCAGCGAGATCATCAGTGACGGCAAGGTCGCGCTCAGCGCCTTCTGGCTGTTCGGCGAGGGGCGCGAGGCCAACGCGCACCACCCCTGCGCTCCGCCCGACGACTGGCCCGGCCCGCCTGAAGACAACGAGAGCGTCACCCACCAGTTCGCCCCAGCCTTCGTCGCCAGAAACTTCGAGCTGCGCCACGGCCAGCCCAAGGGAGAGGAGCGCGGTGCCACCGTCCGCCGCTGGGCGCGCCTGACCGAGGCGCACGAGCTCGACCCGGTCTCCAAGCTGGTGCTGATGGGCGACGTCATGCCGCCCGGCGCAATGCGGGCGATGCAGCGGCAAGGCCCGATCAGCTCGATCAACTGGTCGTTCAACGTGCTCGATCCCGAAAGCCGCTCGCCCGGTGGCTGGTACCTCGCCGAGAACGCCAGCCAGCATGCCGACGCAGGCTATTCGTCGGAGCGGCTCAGATTGTGGGATGCCGACGGGCGGCAGGTGCTCGACGGGCTGCAATGCGTGGCGGTGTTCGGATGATGCTGGGACGGTGACTGCTAGCGGACAGACACGGGGTCGTGAGCAGAAACCGCACCTGCAACAGTGCCGGGGGTAACGATGCGTATGTGCCAAGCGGATAATACGCCGGACATTGCGAGTAGGAACGTCCGGAACGTCCGGAACGACTGCGGAGACGCCGAAAGCCGCCATTCGGCTAGCGACCCCATTCCCGCCATCATCAGCACCACAGCATCGGTCGCTCGATTGATCACGGCGCGGCTTGGTCAGGCGGTCACTTTGCTGCTGTCCTGCGCCTCCGTCGGCTGCGTTCGCCCCGTCACATCGCAAAACTTTTCGTGGTATTTCGCATGCTCGGTGCCCATCCACTTGTCCCACCAAGTGAAATAGAGCCCGAAGTTGGTATTGAAGCCTCCATTGTGATGCAGGTCGTGGTGCACCGTGGTGTTGACCCAGCGGGTCAGCGGCGAATCCAGCCACCAGTGCGGGAAGAACTCGAATCCAGCATGGCCCATGGCGTTGCGGATGATCTGAAAGTTCAGCCAGGTGAACATCACCCAGCCCGGCGTCGGCACGAAGAATTGCCATAGCGGCACGAACAGGAACATTAACGCCGCCTCGGGCATGGCAAAGCTGTAAGCAGCCCACGGCGTCGGTGTGATCGAGCGATGATGCGCGCGGTGGAAGTGCTTGAACAGCCGGGGATGGTGCATGAAGCGGTGCGCCCAATAGAAATAGGCATCATGCGCAATGATAATCCCGGCAAGGATCATAAGATCCACGCCCAATCCGAAGCTCACGCCGAAGACATCATAGAACAATCCGACCTCGCGGCCCCAGATCAGGAAGCCGGCGCCTATGACATAAACGAACACCGATTGCAGCGACTGAAATAACTCGCGGCGCATGTCCGCCGCACTGGCTTCGCGCGGCTGAATCTTGCGCGCCTTCAGCGCCGTGCGTCGCAGCAGCCACACCAGCGCAAAGGTCACTGAAGCTGCAATCAGATAGCGCCCGAAGTCAAAGGCAAAGATATGGTGCCCCTCGACAAGCAGAATATCGAGTGGCGGAATTCCGGTGGGCATGATCGGGTCCTTCGTGCAGATGTTCATCGCCACTAGACAGCGTTCACCCGTCTCTGCGCGGCGTTGCTCGATTCCGGCTAGCCGATTTCGGAAACAGCCAGCGCGCAGGCGCGAAACTCGCTCGGTGTCCTGCCCTCTGCTTCGCGGAAGGCGCGATTAAAGGGGCCGAGCGAGCCGAAACCGGCATCAAGCGCAATGGTGATGATCGGCACGTCGCGCTGCGTAGGGTCGGCCAGCGCGGACTTCACCTCGGCGAGACGATAGCCATTGAGGAAGGCCGAAAAATTGCGGTGGCCCAGCTGGCCGTTGATGGTGCGGCGCAGGCGGTATTCCTGCTCACCCAGAAGCGCGGCGAGCTTCGCGATAGACAGGGTCTCGTCGCGGTAGGGCATCTGCGCTGCCATGAACTGCAGCAAGCGGGCAGCCAGCGGATCTTCGCCCGGGTTCTGTGAAGGTTTCACCGGCGCGCCCGCGACCTCTACCGGGCCGAACATGTCGCCCTGACGCATCCGGAGCAACACCGCGCAAAATCCGAACACGGCTAGCAAGGAGCCGGTCGCCACCGCCAGCCTCCACGAAGCGGCAGGCGTGTCGGGGGATGCTGCCACTTCGACAAAGGCGATCGCAATGACGCAGATCGCCACGACACAAACCAGCACCGGCCTGATCCGCCGCCGACGTTCGACCAGATCGCCTTCCCGGCTGCGCCATACTTCCCATAAAGCAGCGCCTGCAAATGCCAGCATAAATGCTCTAAACAGCACCGCCGAAATCGCGTTGGCGGTCCCGCCTCCGTGGGCTGTTAACTGGACCACCAGCGTATTGGCCACCGACAGGCCCACCAGAAGCGCGCTGATCGGGGCCACCTGCTTTTCATCGTTGAACCACGCTTTGGCGAACAACCAGAACAGCCCCGGTGTCGCACCTGCACCCAGCGCAAACAGCAGGCCGATCAAGCTTGGCCTGCCGAAGATGCCGGCCGTTACAATGAAATAGCTGCAGATGCCGACATTCATCGCCACTGCAAGCCGGGCCGGCACATCGCGCCAATGGTCGCGGATCAGGATCCAGCTCCACTGGGCGAGCAAGGCGATCGACCCCCCGCGCGCCATCTGATCGATCTGTTCCCACGCTGTCATGGGCGCTTGGCTGCCAGAGCGCGGGCGGAGCGACAAGCCGATTTCGGAATCACCCAGCCTGTCCGGATTCCATCAGCATTACGTGATGCGAAAACGACCAGCCCAATTTCGAAACCGGGCAGCCTCAGGCGTGCCGAGCTGCGAATTCTGCTGCTTGCCGCTCATATTGGTGGACGGCTAAGTATCGAAGGAAATGATCATGAAGCTCATTCATGCCCTGCTCGCTGTCGCCACCATGGTCGCTTCAGCCACCGCGGCCGCTGCCCCTGTTCCGCAGAGCATCGCAGTCGAAGCTGGCGACCTCAATCTTAGATCGGACAAGGGGCAACGCATTTTGGCGATGCGTATTCAGCGCGCGGCGCGGACGATGTGCAAAAGCCAAGCGTTAGAAAGCCTGCCGCACAACATCCGCCGAGAGCGCGAATGCATCAGGCAAGCGAAAGACCGCGCCGAAGCTGCAGTCAAGACCGTGACTGCGGCAAGCGATCCACTTTCGGGGCGGGGCGGTTGAGGCTGCAGAGCTGATCGAACTGGACGCGAAGGTTGTCAACAAGCAGCGACTGGGTAGAAATGCCGCCATTCGCAAATCCACCCAATTGCAGCCATTCACGTTGCGCGCGCAGTTGCTTGATAGCGGACGGTTGGTTCCCGCTCAAATCACCGCTTCGGCCTGAATGCGGTTGCCCCTGATCGCGTGCTGCTCGGTGCTCTCTTCCAGATTCCTAGAATGCGGTGCCCCCGTTTTGTCCGCTGATTCATCGCTAATCAGTATACGATCGTCTCCCCAACAGGCGAGAGCAAACAGTTTTAGACCGCCGCTTGCGCGTTTCAAACGGGTGTCAGGCCGTTTTAGACCCCCTCTAAACCCCTGTTAGACCCCCCTTAGACCCCCTCCAGTTCGCGCTTTTCGAGGGAAACGCCCCTTAAGCGGTCGTTCGTTCCGGAAATGTTTCACGTGAAACATTTGGTGGTCGAAAATCCCGGCTAACCGTCTCCTCCCGCACGGATTTGCTCAAACGTCCTCGAAGTTGGGCTTGCGGCGCTCCATCTCCGCCATCACCGCTTCGACCTGGTTGCGGCTGCGCATGATCCCGTGCTGCTCGATGCTTTCCTCAAGCAGGATCGCGTCGGTCTCGCGGTCCCACATGCCGGCCTGGAGGCGCTTGGCAGCGCGGATCGCATGGGGGTTCTTGTTCGCGATCTGGCGAGCGATGGCCAGCGCACGTTCACGCGGGTTATCGTCGACATAGGTCGCAAGGCCGAGCTGCTGCGCTTCGGCGCCGTTGAACTCGCGGTTGGTGTAAATGAGCTCGCGCAGCACGTCGTCGCGCACCAGCCCGCGCCACAGCACATAGCCGCCCATGTCCGGGACGAGGCCCCACTTCAGCTCCATGATCGCCATCCGCGTTTCAGGGTGCACAACGCGGATGTCCGCTCCGCTGGCGATCTGCAAGCCGCCGCCGAAGCACACACCGTGGATCGCGGCGACCACCGGCACCGGGAGCTTCCTCCACTGCATTGCCACCTGCTGCGGGCGGTTGGAATTGCCGTAGGTGCGTTCGGTGAGGCCCGGCTCGTCCTCGGGCGGCTTCTTCGAGAAGTTCGAAAGGTCGAGCCCGGCACAGAACGCACGGCCCTCGCCCGAGAGCACCACCGCGCGCAGGCCCTTCATCCGCTGAAGCGCGTGACCCGCCTCGATGATGCGCTGAAACATCTCGGGATCGAGCGCATTCATCTTGTCGCCCCGCACAAAGCGGACTTCGGCGACGCCGTCCTCGCCCAGCTCGATGGTGATGCGATCATTGGCGATCGTGGTGGCGCCTGAGTAACTGGAAGCGGACATGGCGTAGGATCCCTCGAAGCCTGAAATACGGTTGCCAGATTGACCGATCGCCCGCGCGCTGTCCAGAGTCGCTTAGCCGGCCCACTCGTCTTGGCCGCTTGGCAGCACCGGGGCGACGGACACGTCGAGGAAAAAGCCGCCGTCGCCATCACTGGCAATCAACCGCGCGAGGCCGACCACCTTGAGCGTGGTACACAACCGGTCGATATGGGCGGCGATGCTGCCGGTCTCGCAGCCGAAGCGAATGCGCCACAGGTCAGCTGCAAGCTGCGTGTCCGCGATACGGTCGCCCGGCCGTTCAGCCAGCAGCCACAGCATCGTAAACTCGCGCGGGAGCAGGCCCAGCCAGACATCCTCGACCCGTCCGTCATTGTGGAACTGGTCGAGGGTCAGGTCGCCTGCTTCGCGGAACCGCGGGCCAGTCACATAGGTGCCTGTGAAATGGCCCGACGGCAGCGGCGCGTTCACAGCAGGCCTCCGGCGCGCATCGAATAGACCGCATCGGGCGTGAAGATGAGATGGTCGACAAGCTTGATGT
>JBBRUU010000097.1:0-11175 GCA_038247515.1 Sphingomonadales bacterium | reverse complement strand
GAGGTCGTTGATGACTAGCATCGGGGCGCCCTGGTCCTGCATTCGGCGGATCTGGGCGTGGATGCGCGCTATCAGTTCTTCGGACTGGATCGGCTTGACTACAAAATCATCGGCGCCAGCGTTCAACCCTTCGACTTTTTCCTGCCAGCTGCCGCGTGCCGTCAAGACAATGATCGGCGTGCGCAATCCCCGCGCCCGCAATTGGCGCAATACGGCCAGGCCATCGATGCAGGGTAGCCCGAGATCGAGAATGATGACCGAGTGATCATCAAGGTCGGGCCAATCGAGCGCCATCTGGCCATCCGATGCGATATCGACCGCAAAGCCAGCCGAGGTCAGGCGGCGCGAAAGACGCGTCGCCAGGTCGACGTCATCTTCGACAAGCAAAAGGCGCATAACCGACTCCATTGCGGCAGATATACCGCGGCAATCTTTCAGCAAGCTGACAGAATGACAGGTTGGTGCAAGCTTTGGTTGCAATTGAAGCGGGATGAAACGCCCTGCCATCCCGATGCTTCTTGCCGCCGTTCTTGCCGGGTGCGGCAGTGACGCGCCGCCGCCCGCAGCGCAGGTGCCGCAGATTAGCCCGAAAACCGCCGTCGCCGCGGCAGCTGCCGAAATGGTGCTCGCCGAACTGCCGGCCATTGTCGTGCAGCCGCCCGGATCGAACGTCGCGGTGGCGGCGCCCTTTGCCGGCATAGTGCGCGATGTGAAGGTGCAGCCTGGGCAAGCGGTTCAGCGCGGCCAAGTGCTGGCAACGATGGTCAGCCGCGAGGCACTTGTGCTAGCCGGCGACGTGGCCCGGGCCGAAGCGCGTCGTACAATGACCGGTGCCGAGGCGGCGCGGATGACGACGCTGGCGCGTGAAGGCGTGGTCGCCGGTGGCAGGGCCGACAGCGCCGTGGCAGCTGACCGGGAAGCCGCGATCAACGTCCGCGAAGCGCAACACCTGTTGGCGCGTGCCGGCGCCGGCAATGACGGCATCGTCCGGCTGGTGGCGCCGATCAGCGGCCGGGTGGCCCGGATGAGCATCGAGGCCGGCGCTCCGGTCGATGGCATGACAGCCCCGTTCGTGATCGAAGCCGATGGCAGCCGTTGGCTATCTTTGCAGCTGCCTGAACGACTTGCCGGCCTGGCGAGGCCAGGCCTGGCGGTGATCACCCGCGACGGGCGCCGCGGGCGGTTGATGACGGTTGCGAGCGGCATCGATCCGGCAACGCGATCGTTCCCGGCGCGGGCACAACTGGATGATGGCGGCCCGACGCTGGTCGGCGGCCGGCTGATGCCTGTGTCGCTGATGGCCGCGGCACCGGCGGGATCGGTTGCCGTGCCCGCCGCTGCCGTCGTGCACGAGGGTAGCAACGACCAGGTTTTCGTGCAGACGGCCAGGGGCTTTGTCGTGCGACAGGTGCAGCGCGCGCCGGGAAATGGCGAAACCGCCATACTTGTTTCGGGGCTGAACGCCGGCGAGCGGGTCGCGACGAGCAACCTTCCCGAACTCCGCGCTGCGACAGCACGCTGATGCTGAAGAAGCTTGTCGATATGGCGCTGGCGCGCCGCTGGGCGACGACCGGGCTGGCGCTGGCGCTTTTCGCGCTTGGCATCTGGTCGTTCGTGACACTGCCAATCGACGCCTTTCCAGAGATTGCGCCGACCCAGGTCAAGTTGATCCTGAAGGCGCCAGGCATGACGCCCGAAGAAGTCGAGGCGCGGGTCATCACACCTATCGAACAGCAGATGCTGGGGATGCCCGATCAGCAGGTGATGCGGTCGATGGCCAAATACGCCATTGCCGACATCACCATCAGCTTTTCCGACAGCGCCGACATCTATTGGGCGCGGGCACAGGTGGCGGAACGCCTTGCCGCGGTGATCGGTGATCTGCCGGTGGGGGTCAGCGGCGGGCTGGCGCCGATTTCGACACCGCTGAGCGATATGTTCATGTTCACCCTCGATGGGCCACAGAGCCTTGCCGAGCGTCGACGGGTGCTTGACTATCTCGTCCGGCCGGCGCTTCGCACGGTGCCCGGGGTTGCCGATGTCAACGTCCTCGGCGGGCGGGTGGAGACTTTTGAGGTCGTCCCTGACATGGCGGCGCTCACCGCGGCGGAGATCGACCTGGAAACGCTGCGCGCCACGCTGCAGGCGGGCAACCGCAACGATGGCGCCGGGCGCGTTGCGGCGGGCGAATCGACATTGATCGTCAGGGCGGTCGGTGCGGTGCAGACACTCGATGATCTTGGCGGGACTGTCATTCGCGTCACCTCGACCGGCCCGGTGCGGGTGCGCGATGTGGCGACGGTCCGGATCGGCAGCCTGGCGCGCTATGGGGCAACAACGGCAAACGGGCAGGGCGAAACCGTCCAGGCGGTGGTGATCGGGCTGCGCGGCAGCAACGCTGCCGATGTGGTGACGGGCGTCAAGATTAGGCTGGCCGAGCTGGTACAGACACTGCCGGCGCGCATGAAGATCGCGGTGTTCTACGACCGTTCGGAATTGATTGACCATGCGGTCTGGACAGTTGAAAAGGCGCTGCTGGAAGCTGCCATGCTGGTCGTCGTACTGTTGCTTTTGTTCCTGGGCGACTGGCGTGCGGCGCTGGTGGTGACGGTGGCGCTGCCGATGGCAGCGTTGATCACCTTCATCCTGATGCGGATGTTCGGGCTAAGCGCCAATCTGATGAGCCTTGGCGGGCTGGCCATTGCCATCGGGCTGCTGGTGGATGGTGCTGTCGTCGTTGTCGAAAACATCGTCGAGCGGCTAGCAGACCCCGATGACATGCCGCGCCACCAGAAGGTGGCGACGGCGACCGGCGATGTCATCCAGCCGGTTGCCTCGGGCATCTTGATCATCATCCTGGTCTTCCTGCCGCTGCTGGCGCTGCAGGGGCTTGAAGGCAAGCTGTTCGCGCCGGTGGCGGTGACCATTGTGCTGGCGCTGGCGGCGTCGCTGTTGCTGGCGTTGACCTTGATCCCGGTGCTTGCCGAAATGGCGCTGAAGCAGGGCGACCATGGTGAGCCCTGGCTGATGCGAAAGCTGAACCCCGCCTATACGCGGCTGCTGGAATGGGCGCGGGGGCGCCAAGCTGCGGTTGCCGGCATCGCTTTCGCGTCGCTGCTGGTCGCCGGCTTCGCCTATACCCAAGTTGGCAAGATATTCCTGCCGACGCTCGATGAAGGCACGGTGCTGGTGCAGCTGGCCAAGCATCCGTCGGTAGGGCTCGACCATAGTATCGCCGGGGATACCGCCGTGCAGCGAACGGTGCTGGCGGCGGTACCCGAAGTCACCGGTGCCATTGCCCGGCTTGGCACCGACGAACTGGGGCTCGATCCGATGAGCCTCAATGAAACCGACATGTTTCTGACCTTGAAGCCGCGTGCTGAATGGCAAGTGACGGACAAGGCGGCGCTGACCGAGAAGCTGCGCAGCGCACTGGCCCGGCATCCGGGCATCGAGCCGAGCTTTACCCAGCCGATCGAGATGCGCGTGTCGGAAATGCTGACCGGCGCGCGCGGCGACCTTGCCGTGAAGATCTTCGGGCCCGACCTTGGCGAACTGTCGCGGCTGGCATCCGAAGTTGCGGCGCGGCTGCGCACCACGCCAGGGGCAACCGAGGTCATCACCGTTGCAGATGACAGTGTCGATTATCTGCAACTTGCGATCGACCGCGAGGCAGCGGGCCGCGCCGGGCTGACGGTGACCCAGGTGCAGGACACGCTCCGTGCCCAGCTGGAAGGACTGCCATCCGGCACCGTGACCCAGGGTCTGCGCAGGGTGCCGGTGATGATCAATACCGGCGGCAGCGCGCTGGCCGATGGTGTTCCGGCGCTCGCAGATACACCGCTGGTCGGGGCAAATGGTCAGCTGGTTCGCGCCGGTGACGTCGCGGCGGTGGCGCGGGTGGCAGGGCCGGTGAAGCTGGAACATGAAAATGGTTCGCGCTTCGCACTTGTCCAGGCGTTTGTGTCGGGCCGCGACATCGTCGGCTATGTCGAGGAGGCGCAGGGGCGGATTGCGGCCGAAGTGCCGCTGCCGCCCGGCTATCGGATCGTCTGGGGTGGGCAGTTCGAAAACCAGCAACGGGCAGCCGAGCGCCTGTCGCTGGTATTGCCGGTGGCACTGGCGCTGATCTTTGCGCTGCTCGTGCTGACATTCGGGGCGTTACGGCCGGCGGTGCTGATCCTGCTGATGATCCCCTTTGCGATGGTTGGCGGGATTTTGGCACTTTGGGCGAGCGGCGAATATCTTTCGGTACCCGCATCGGTCGGCTTCATCGCGCTGCTTGGCATTGCGGTGCTCAATGGGCTGGTGATGGTCAGCTATATCCGGCAGTTACGCGGCGCGGGCGTGCCACTTTCTGTGGCAGTCGATCAGGGCGCGCGGCGGCGGTTGCGACCGGTGCTGATGACCGCAACCATTGCGGCCTTTGGACTGGTGCCACTTCTGTTTGCCACAGGACCGGGTTCGGAAATCCAGCGGCCGTTGGCCATCGTCGTCATTGGTGGGCTGGTCAGTGCAACACTGCTGACGCTGGTGCTGTTGCCGCTGCTCTATGCGCGTTTTGGTGAAGGACGCGCGGCATGAAGCGGTTGCTGGCGCTGGTGATGTTTGCGGCGTCACCGACGCTTGCCGAACCCGGTCTGCCGCCCGATGTTGCCGTGGCCGAGGCGCTCGATAACCACCCGAGTGTCGTTGCGGCGCGGGCGCGGATCGGCGCGGCCCGCGCCGCGGCGCGCGGTCTTGCGGTCGGCGTCCAGGAAATCGTTGCACAAGGAACGGTCCAGCGCCGCGACGTGCGCGGTGTCGGGACGGTACCGGAGTATGACCTGCAATTCACCCGTCCGATCCGGCTGCCCGGCAAGGCGGCGTTGGACCGCAAGGCGGGCAACGCGGCGGTTTCTGCCGCCGATAACCGCGCCGACGACGCCCGGCACCAGACGGCGCTGCTGCTGTCTCGGCAATGGTGGGGCTGGACGGGCGCTGCGGCCGAGGCGCGGACGCTGAACGAGGCCGCCGATATTCTCGCCACGGCCGTTGCGGCGACACGGCGGCGGCTGGTTCTGCGCGACGCGAGCGCGCTCGAACTCGACCAGGCACAGGCTGCCGAAGCCGCGGCGCGGGCGGCAGCGCTGACGGCGACAGCCCGGGCGGCCGCCTCGTATGCGACGCTGGCGGCGAGCTTTCCGGACCTCCCGCTGCCGGTGTCGGCGCCGCCGCTGCCGGAACCCTTGATCCCCGCCGAAGGCATCGCGCGGTTGCAGGCGCTGGTGATCGAGCGCAGCCATGAAATCGGCGCTTCGGCTGCCGATGCGGCGCATGCCGAGGCATTGAAGGCTCGCGCCGCGCGCGATCGCATCGCCGATCCCAGCATCGGCGTGCGTGGATTCTCGGAACAAGGCGGCAACGAACGCGGGCTAGGGCTGATCCTGTCGATGCCATTCGGCGGGCGGGCGCGGAGCGCGGCGGCGGATCAGGCGGCGGCGATGGCGCAATCGGCGGCCGCCGAACTGCTGGCCACGCGGACACTTGTCGATGCCGTGGCCGCCGAGGATGCAGCGCTGGCCTCGGGTTATCTGAAGGCATGGGAGCAAGCCGCCGCCGCCGCCGATGCCGCCGCCGCCGCCGCGGTTCGACAGCGCAAGGGTCATACCCTGGGTGGCATCGACCTTGCGGACCGGCTGATCGCCGAAAGACTCGCACTCGATGCAGCGCTCGATGAGGTCAAGGCACGGACCGCAGCGGTCGAGGCAATCACCCGACTGCGCATCGACAGCCATACATTGTGGATGCACCAGGAGCAGGATGCGCCCTGACGGCAGCATCTGTCAGCCTGTCGACAGCTTTGACGTGCATGGTCAGGCGTGAAACACGCAAGGCTTTACCGAGATGACGACCGCCACGCGCTACCCCATTGCTTCAATCATGCCCCACCGGGCGATGTTCCTGTTGATCGCGGCGGTCTACCCCGCGATCGAACTGTGCGAGTTATTTCCAAAGGGCAGCAATAACCGCTAGGGCTTCGTGACCTGGCACAGAGGTGGATCGGTAAATCTGCACAGTCGGCTAAGTGGAGTTTCTGCCTGAAGGCGGCCAGGATGGCTGCCGAACAGGAGATCAGATGACGACGCGAACATGCCGGAACCACAGCCCGGCCTTCAAGCCAAAGATGGCCTTGGTTGCCGTGAAGAGTGAGAAGACGCTGGCCGAGTTGGCTCAGCTGTTTGACGTTCACCCGAACCAGATCACGACCTGGCGCGGGTAACTGATGGAAGGGGCTGCCGGGGTTTTCGGGTCGGACAGCCACCATGAGCCTGCCGAGCCGGCGATCGTTGTGAAGACGTTGCACGCCAAGATTGGCGAACTGACGCTGGTGAACGATTTTTTGTCCGGGGCGCTCGGCAAGGTGGGACTGTTGCCGAGCGCAAAACGATGATCGACCGCACGCACGCGCTGCCGGTCACCCGGCAGGTGCAGGAGATGGGGATCAGCCGTGGCAGCAACTATTAGAGGCCATCGGAACCATTGTTATCTCAGTTGCGCTAAGCCGAACACACCATGAACATCGGGCTTATGCGGCCATTTTTGTGCCGCCAAGGTTGAGCGCGCGCCGGCCGGGTGCCATTTCGGCGGCGCGGTCCCATAGGAAATCGCCCGAGAACGCGATGTGGCCCCAGCCAACAGGCGATGTGTGTGCGAGCAGATCGTCGGGCGCAGGTTCGCCGTTGGCGCGGAGGTGGGCGACTACGTCGGCGATATACGTCGAGTTCCAGTACACAATGGCGGCGATGACGAGGTTCAGCCCTGACGCCCGGAACTGCTGGGCCTCGTGGGTCCGGTCTGCGATCCGTCCCTGCTTGAACGTGCAGATCGCCTGAGTGAGGAAGTGGCGTTGCTCGGACTTGTTCAGGCCGGCCTGGCAACGGCGGCGCAGGTCAGAACTTTCGAGCCAATCGAGCATGAACAACGTCCGCTCGACACGGCCAATTTCGCGCAAGGCGAGGTCAAGCTGGTTCTGGCGCTCATAGGCGGCGAGTTTGCGCAGCATCGCCGATGGCTGGACAGTCCCTGCCTGCAGTGACGCAACGAGCCGGATGATGTCGTCCCAATGGGCCCGGATCACGTCGGCTTTCACGCGGCCGCCCATAAGCGGTTTCAGCGATGGGTAGAGCGAGGCAGGCTCGAAGATTGCAAATCGGCGATCGGGAAAGTCGCGCAGGCGCGGGCAGAAGCGGTAACCCAGCATGTGGCACAACGCGAACACATGGTCGGTAGTTATGTGGACATTCAAGGGGCCGGGTTGTTTGGTTCAAGCCAGTCTGTTGTTGAACTCGAGCGCTCAAAATCGGGATCCCGCACCACTTGTTTGCTCCGGTTTGTTCAAAGTAACGAATTATCATTCGCAGCGCTCCGGCCCGCCCAGGTCGGCAAGCAGGGCGTCGATGCGCTGGATGATGCAGCCATGCCTCTCGACCTCCCGCGTCCATCCTCGTTCCCGCGCATCTTCGGCAAGCGTTGCCTCGACCTTGCGTCGGTCATGTAGACGTGGCGCGTACGCCGGCGTCGTCACGAAGCGCGAGCACGAGAGGTAAAGATCGCACTCGCACGGGCCCTCCTCCGGTAAGCGCAGGCAGTGACCAAGCTCGAGCTCTGTTTTGAGGAAGTTGGTCTTCAGCCAGTCGACAGCATCCGCCGACAGGATGCCGGCACGCACCGCTTCGGCGCCTGGGCCGGCGATCAGCGCGCCCGGACCCAGCACAGCCTGGTAGTCGCGCAGTACCTCGGGATCAGAAATGCGGGCGTAGACCATCGACATGGCCGAGCTTTGGTGGCCGAGCACGCTCATGATCGTGTCGAGCCGGGCACCGCGCTCGGCGAGCTGCGTACCCAGCGTGTGGCGGAAGCGATGGGCGGTAATGGTGCGGTGCCCGTGCGCGTCGACGAGGTCTGCAGTCTTACAAGCCTTCTCGAGCGCCATTTCAAACAGGTAGAAATTCGACAGCAACTTGCCATGCATCATAAATAGGAAGCGCACTGGTTCGCTCGTGCGCTCGTCGACAAGCTTGCGGTCGGGCACGCCCTTACGGAGCGCGACGATGGTGTGCAGCGCTTTGGCCGCTTCGTCGTGCAGCGGTACCACGCGCTCGCGTGCCGTCTTGCCCGCAGGTAGCCGAAGCCGGTGCGTGCCGTCGGGGTAACGATCGAGGGAGTCGATCGCGAGGCGGCGGATCTCGTCTCGTCGAGCACCTGACCAGCGCGCCGTGAGCAGCGCCGCGCGCTGGTATGGGCACGGGAGCGCTGCGATACCCTCCATCACGCGGGCGAGCTCGTCGGCGGGTATGAAGCGCGGCACACGGTGCAACGCGCGCGGCTTGTCGCGCCAATCGACGAGTTGTCGTGGCGGCGCGCCCTCCCAGTTCCACGCCGCAGTTTCACGGAAGAATACGCCGAGAGAAGCAATGCGATCGCGCCTGGCCGCGACCGACAGGATCGTCCCGCGTGCCGGCTGCGCTTGTTGCGCCATCGCGCATATGAAGCTCTCGACATGATCGCGCGTGACCTGTTCGAAGCGGGCAATATCGGGCGCGATCAAAACCAGATGTTCGAGGAAGCGACGTATCGCGAGCTCACGGTGATACAGCGTGCTGGGACGAATATGCGGCTTTGCCGCAGTGAGCCATCGCTCGACCAGCGCCCACATGGCGGGCGGTAGCAGCGGATGGACGGCGTAGTCCGGCATGGACTTGCGCGGTTGCCGATCCGACTGGCCTCGGTGGTAGAGAAGAACACCGAGCTGACCGGCGTGCGTTATCCAGCTCTTCGCCCGCCCGCGCCGGAAGGCCTCGGTCGAGCCGAAGAATAAATCGATGTCGGTATGGTCGGCGAAATCGCGGATCCCGGCGAGCAGTCGATCAACGTGCTCGACCCGGAGCAGGTTCGGGTCGCGGACACCCTCGTGCATCGCGATACGCGCGAGCGACCAAGAGATCGCCTGGCGGATCGCGACGCGATTAAATCCGAGTGCGGAGGCCTCGCCAACGAGCCGATCAATACCGAGGTCGATCCCAAGCCTCGAGACCACGACAAGCGGGCGTGTGCAACCAACCGCCAACAGCCATGGCATGTCGAGACGCAGTCGGTCGGTGAGCGCGAGATAGTAAAGGTATGGGCGTGCCAGATAAGACAGGCGGAAGCTCGGTGCTTCGCGCCGCTCGCCGCCGAGCCGGCCAACCCGCTCGGGCAATGGCTCGATTAGCCAGTCCCCGAGATCGGGCCAGCGCACCTTGAAGCGGCGGTACGTCTGGAGCTGCTGGCGGCGGTACATGACGCAGATCGGCTGCCGGGCGACATGACGGGCGTACTCGGTCTCGTCGCAATGTGCGGCAACAACCGGCAGTGGCGGCTGACAGCCGACCGCGATCGCCGCCGCGGATATGGGGCCGCGCCTCACGACGCTGATCCATCCATGCCAAGCGCACGGCGATACTCGGCGACAACCGCCGGGTCGGAGACGCGCGTATACATGCGCGTCGACTCGGGTGAGGCGTGACCAAGGCGGCGCATCAGTGCGAGTTCGCGCATGCCGCCCTCCCACATGCGCGTAGCGTGCGTGTGCCGCAGCGCGTGTGGCGTCACCCATGGTTCGCGGACGCCAGCGCGCTCACACATGCGCGCGAAAAACTTGGCGAGCGCGGCGTACGACAGCGGCTCTTTCCGACGCCGGCCACGGCCTCCGACGAGGAAGACCAATGAGCAGCCGGTGTCGCGCGGGCGCTCGAGCGTGATGTAATCGGCGACAGCCGCCAAGGTGGCGGGCTCGTGCAGGTCGACAACACGTTCGCTCCGGCTCTTTGCGCGCACGCCGCGGGGGTGGTCGTCGCGCTGACGGACGACGATACGTCTGCGTCCATAAGCAACATCCTCCAGATGAAGGCCGAGCGCCTCGCCGGGTCTGAGACCGCCGTCGAGCATAAGCCGCAGGAGCGCGAGGTCGCGTCGGCAGCGCGCTGCGGAGAAAAGCGCGGTGATCTGATCGTCGGACAAGGGCCGGGGCACCCGCCGTATCGTCCTGACACTCAGCATGCGTCGGGTGGGCACGCTATGCGCGATGCCTTCGAGGAAGGGCCGGTGCCGATCGACCGAGCGAAGTACCGTACGTGCCTCGATCTTGATGATCGGGTTCGGGCCGTGATGCTGATCAGCGAGTGCCGCCCAGTCGTAAAAAGCCGAGACAGCGGCCAGCGCGCGGTTGACACTTGCCGGCGAGAGCCGGCGCTCGGTATCGGGCACACTCGGCGTGGAGCGTGCTCGTGCGCGGGAAGGAATCGTTCGCAGGTAGACAAGGAACGCAATCGCCTGCGCTCCGGTCAGTGCGGACCAGTCGAAGCTGTGAACACCGAAAAAGGTCCAGAGATGGCGCAGGTCGTATGCATAGGCCGCGACCGTATGTGGCGAGCAGCCACGCGCTGAGAGGTAGGCAAGATAGTCGCGGACCGGAATGACCTGCAGCCCGGCAGCGTCGACAAGATCGACAGATGTCGAGGACGAAAGACAGCGCTTGACCGCGAACATCGCAAACCTCCTAACCCGCGCGGAAGACGACCAGAGCATACGATACTCAATCGCTCGCGTCTGATTGTTGTCCACATAACGGTTGCGCCACCAGTGTCGGTGAAGTGCATGTCGATCTGGAGGCCGGTGCCATGGTGGAGAAGACCGTCGAGCACAAACGGCGCTTCGTGCGTGGCCGCCGAGATGACCGTGGCATGATATGGCCCGTGCTTGTCGGACACATGGGTGTAGAATGAGAACCCCGGATCAACGCCGTACTTTGCGTTGAAATCGCCGGTGCCGCTGCCGCGCTTTCCCGAGCGGAAAAACTGACCATCGGATGACGAGGTCGTGCCCTGACCCCAGACGGCTGCAATCGGCAGCGCATGATGGGCGTCGATGATACGCGCCAGGGCGGCTTTGTAATTATCGGGTGCGATATACGCTGACTTCGTCCAGATGAGCTGATCGGCGGTGACGCCCTGGCTGGCCTCGGCCATGCGGGCGAGGCCGAGATTGGAGCCGTCGGCAAGGATCTCGGCAAGCAGGGCGTTTTCGTTATCGTGCTGTTCGCGGGTCCGCACGTTGGTAAATGCTTGGGCAAAACCGGTTGAACGCGCGACCTCG
>JBBRUU010000096.1:0-11237 GCA_038247515.1 Sphingomonadales bacterium | reverse complement strand
TGCCTATATCGGCAAGGACGGCGCGCGGGCGGCGCTGATCTTCACCTCGGTGGGCGACCAGCAGGGGTCGGACAACAACGTGGCCGACTTCTTTTTGACCGGTTACGAGGTGCTTGACGCCTCGGTCGAGTGGCCGGTCGCGGGCGGGTTCACAGTGGGGGCAGGGGTCAACAACCTCGCCGACGAAACCTACGCGGGGCGGGTCCGTCCCGGCGGCGGCGGCGGGTTTGACCCGGGCGCGCCGCGGAACGTTTACGTGTCGATCGGCTGGCGGGGCTAGCCTGTCTCCCAGCCCCGGCGAAGGCCGCGGCTAGGGGGAGGGGGAGGCTGATGGCCGTTCTACTTTGCCGCAGGCGCGCTCCACCAGGACAGCGTCTGGTTGTCGTGGGCCGATGTCCACACGCCCTTGGGTGTCCAGCGCAGGGCGCCGCTGCCCACAGACGGCCCTAAGCGCGTGCGGATCTTGAGGCTGGCGGGATCGATCACCACCATCGTCTGCACGTCGGTGGTGCGCAGCCACACCGCGCCGTCGCCGGTGTCGATGTCGCCCCACTTGAGATTGTCGCCGACCTTGGTGCGGCCCGAGATTTTGAGGCTCGCCGGATCGATCTTGGCAACCGTGCCGTCGCCCTGTTCCTGCACCCACACCGCGCCTTCGCCTGCCGCAAGGAAGCCGGGCGTATCGCCGAGTTCGGCCTTGCCCGTCACCGCATTGGTGGCGGGATCGATCCGCTGGAGCAGTTGCCCCTCGCTCGACACCGCCCACACGGCATCAAAGCCATAGGCGAGATACCATGTCTCGGGCACCACGCTGACCGTCGCGACGATTTTGTTGGTGGCAGGGTCGATGCGCGCGACCTTGCCGGCTGCATCGCTCGGCACCCACACCGATCCGGCGCCGGCAATCACGTTGGTCTCGCCCTTCGGGTTGGCGAGGCCGGTGGCGATCTTCGCCTCTACAGCTGCGGTGGCAAGGTTGATGCGCCACACTTCGCCGCCCTTGCAATTGGCGACCCAAAGCGAGCCCGCCGCGATCGCCATCGTGCCGCAGGGGCGGGGAACTTCCGCCGAGGCGCGCTTGCCGGCGGGCGACCATTGCTCGACACGCCCATCATTTGTGACCCACGCCGTATCCCCGTCGATGGCGATGAAATCGGCAAAGCCCGGCACCTTCATCGCGTTCTCGGTAAGGTCGGGCACGGGGCCGACCGCGTCGCCGGGCGGGGGGCCCTGATCGGCGGAGCCGGAGGCAGCGCCGAACATCGCGGCGATGGCGATGATGAGCAGGCGGGCGGGCGGATTGCGCGTCATGGGTGTCGGCCTCCATGCAAAGGGCAGGGCAGGCAACCGTGCACCCTCGCACAGACCCCGATGCCTCGTTTTCGGGAGCAATGTTGTCTATATTACGTCTGCAATCAATCGTAATAATTGAGGTGGACATATAGGCCAAAGCGGCGGATGTTCGCAGGCGCAACATAGGGGACGAATCATGCTCCACTTGGTGAAACGCGCTAGCCGCTTTCTCCTCCTTGTCTTTGCTCTTGCAGTGACCGCCTGTTCGGGCGGCGAAGATGAAGCTGCCGCGCCCCGCACCGAATTCAATGTCGGCTGGTCGATCTATGCCGGATGGATGCCGTGGCCCTATGCCGAGCAGGCCGGTATCGTGAAGAAGTGGGGCGACAAGTACGGCATCACGATCAAGTTCGTGCAGGTCAACGACTATATCGAGAGCGTCAACCAGTACACCGCAGGCAAGCTCGACGGGGTGACGGTCACCAACATGGACGCGCTGACCATCCCTGCGGCGGGCGGCAAGGACACGAGCGCGATCATCCTTGGCGACTATTCGAACGGCAATGACGCTGTGCTGCTTAAGGGTGCAGATAGCGTTGCCGGCATCAAGGGGCGGCAGGTCTATCTCGCCGAGCTGTCGGTCTCGCATTACCTGCTGGCCCGCGCGCTGGAGAAGAACGCGCTCGGGCTCACCGACGTGAAGACGGTGAACACCTCGGATGCCGATATCGCCGCCGCTTTCGGCGCGCCCGCGGTGACGGCTGCGGTAGCGTGGAACCCGCAGGTGACGACGATGAAGGGTGTGGCCGGAGCCAAGGCGGTCTTCACTTCGGCGGACATTCCAGGAGAGATCCTCGACCTGATGGTGGTCGACACCAAGGTGCTCAAGGCTAACCCGAACCTCGGCAAGGCGCTCGCCGGAATCTGGTTCGAGACGATGACGCTGATGTCGAGGCAGGATGCCGAAGGCGCGGCGGCCCGCGCGGCGATGGCGAAGCTGTCCGGCACTGATGCGCAAGCCTTCGAAGGGCAGCTTGCGACCACCTTCCTCTACACAGATGCCAAGGCGGCGGTGGCGGCGATGGCCTCGCCCGATCTTGTCACCACCATGACCCGCGTGCGCGATTTCAGCTTCGCGCAAGGCCTGTTCGGGCAGGGCGCGCGTTCGGCCGATGCGGTGGGGATGGAGTTCCCGGGCGGCAAGACGCTCGGCGACAAGGCAGCGATCACCTTGCGCTTCGATCCGACCTATATGCGGCTCGCCGCGGACGGGAAATTGTGACCCAATGCGCTGGGTGACTGCGACACCCTCCCGGCGGGGCGCGCTGCTGATGGGCGCGGCTCCGCTGCTGGTGTTGGCGCTGGGCTATGTTATCGCCGCCGCCGCGCGCCATGCGGACAATCCCGCCGACAAGATCCTGCCTCTCCCCGGAGCGATGGCGACCGCGATGGCGGGGCTGTTGTTTCAGGCCGATCCGCTCTCGGGCCAATACCTGTTCTGGGCCGATACGCTGGCGAGCCTTATGCGGCTGGGTGCGGGGCTGGGCATTGCGACCCTTTCGGCCCTCCTCGTCGGGCTGGTCCTGGGCGCCTTGCCCCCGGTGAGGGCGACGCTGGGCCCGCTCGTCACCGCGATCGCGGTGATCCCGCCGGTCGCGCTTCTTCCCGTCCTGTTCATCGTCTTAGGCCTCGGCGAGACCGCCAAAGTGGCGCTGATCGTGATCGGCATCGCGCCCTTCATGATCCGCGATATCGCCGGGCATATCGCTGCCCTGCCGCGCGAGCAGGTGGTGAAAGCGCTCACGCTGGGCGCGAATTCCTGGGGCGTGGTGCTGCGCGTCGCGCTCCCGCAGGCGCTGCCTCGGCTGGTGGAGGGCTTGCGCCTCTCGCTCGGTCCGGCCTGGGTGTTCCTGATCTCGGCCGAAGCGATCGCGGCGGACGTCGGCCTTGGCTACCGCATCTTCCTGGTGCGCCGCTACCTCGCGATGGACGTGATCCTGCCCTATGTCGCATGGATTGCGCTGCTGGCGGTGGCGATGGATTTCGTCCTGTCGCGCGGCAGCCGCAAGCTGTTCGGCTGGGCCCATCTGGGCACGCGCTGATGGCACTCCTCAGCCTCAAGAACCTCTGGGTCGAATATGGCGACAAGGTCGTGCTCGAGCGCATCTCGCTCGACATCGACGAAGGCGCTTTTGTGTCGATCATCGGGCCCTCGGGCGCGGGCAAGAGCAGCCTGCTGCGCGTCATCCTCGGGCAGGAGAAGCCGACGCGGGGGCGCATCACCTTGGACAGCGCAGCCCTGCCGCCGGAGTGCGGGCCCGACCGAGGCGTGGTGTTCCAGCGCTACTCGGTCTTCCCGCATCTGACGGTGCTCGGCAACACGCTGCTCGGCCTCGAATTCACCGCCGCGCCGTTTGCCGCGCGCCTGTTCGGGAGCGCGCGGCGTGCCGCGATCGCCGAAGCCGAGGCGATGCTCGAATCCGTCGGGCTGGCCGATGCCAAGGACCTCTACCCGGCGCAGATGTCGGGGGGGATGCAGCAGCGCCTCGCCATCGCGCAGGCGCTGATCAAGCGGCCGCGCATCCTGCTCCTCGACGAGCCGTTCGGCGCGCTCGATCCGGGCATTCGGTCCGACATGCACGTGCTCATCACCCGGCTGTGGCGCGAGCACGGGCTGACCGTCATCATGGTCACCCATGACATCAAGGAGGCCTTCGCGCTCGGCACGAGGGTGCTGACGCTCGACAAGCGCCGTCACGATCCGCACGCCCCGCACCGTTACGGCGCAGGCGTGGTCTACGACTTGGCGCTGACCCGCAAGGTTGAACAAGCCCATGCGGACAAGACGGCTGCTGACCCTGAACTAGCGCCCAGTATTACGATTGACACGACAGGTAATAATTGAGATGCCTCCGCCGATGAGCTCCCCCGAACCTTCCCGGCCCGAACCTGCAAGATTGGCGCGCCTCTCCATGAGCCTGCCGGCCGAGCTGTTCCGCCAGCTCGACATGATGGTCGAGGAGCGCGGGCTCCCGTCGCGCTCGCAGCTGATCGCCGAACTGATCCGCCATGCGCTCGCCGAGCACGAGGCGCTGACCCGGCCCGAGGCCATGCTCGCGGGCACTGTCACCATCGTTTACGCCGGAGGCGGCGGACGGGTGCGCCAGCAGCTTGCCGAGACGCAGGCCGCCTATCTGAAGGAGGTGATCTCCTCGCAGCACGTCTTCCTTGAGGAGGACCAGTCGCTGGAGGTGCTGCTGGTGCAGGGGCCCGCCGTCCGGCTCAAGCAGCTGTGCGACGCGCTGCGGGCCATCAGGGGCGTCCAGCAATTGCAGCTCGTCACCACCACCGCGCTGCTCCCTCCGCTTTACGAACAGGACCTCGCCCAGGCGCGCAAGGAAGCCGCCGAATGAGCGGCACCGCTGATCCGAAAGCCGCCCGCGACCATGCCCGCGCGCAAGGCGGCACGCGGGTCGAGACCATGCCGGTGCTCCCCCCTGTGGCAGGCGACCTACCCGCAGGCGTCGCATCCCAAGACCTGCTCTGGGAAGAGACCATCGCGCCCGGCGGCTATGCCTCGCGCAGGCTGGCGCGCGGCACGCGGCTCCGGCTGATCGACAAGGCGGGCGATGCCTGCGCCAGCCTCAACATTTTCAACGCCGAAATGCCGACCGAGCGACTCAACGTGGCCGACACGGTCAAGGTCCAGTGGAACGCCTATCTGGGCGCGGGCAAGCTGCTGCTCAGCGACATGGGCCGCGTGCTCGTCAGCATACTCGAAGACGATGCGGGCACCCACGACACGTTCTGCGGCGTCTCCAATGCGGCCAGCAACGCGCGCAAATACGGGGAAGGGCGCAATTCCGGCGCATACCCCAACGGGCGCGACCGGCTGATCCTTGGCGCGGCCAAGCATGGCCTCACCGGCCGCGATGTCCACCCTTGCGTCACCTTGTTCAAGGGAGCGAAGATTGCAGCAGACGGCGCGATCACGCCCGTTGTTGGCCCCTTTGCGCCGGGCCGCGAGGTGCTGCTGCGCTGCGAGATGGAGGTGATCGTAGTGATCGCCAACTGTCCCCACGTCCTCGACCCGCGCCCTAAATGGCACTCGGCGCCGCTGCGCGTCACGGCATGGCGCGCAGGCATCACGCCCGGTGACGACAGCTTGCGCGATGCCACGCCGGAGGGACAGCGCGCCTTCCTCAACACCGAAGACCACTACCGGCGTTAAGCCTCCGATTGCGAAAGAAAAATATGACCGCAGACCCGGCCCTCTCCGGCCTCACCGGCGCCATCCTCCACGACGAGATCGTGCCCGCGTGTGCGCCGTGGCTGCACCATGTGAGCAAGGGCGAGGTGCTGCGCATCGTCGATCTGGAGGGCAATCAGGCGGTCGATTTCCTGATTTATGCCGCCGCAAACGATGCCGAGCGTTACTCCGCGCAGGATACCGTCGCTGCGCAAGGCAACCTGTTCCTGCGTACCGGCACCGTGCTGCTCTCGAACGAGGGCCGACCGATGATGACAATCGCCGCTTCCGCGGTCGAGTATCACGACACCATCGGCGGCGCGTGTTCGTGCGAATCCAACACGCTGCGCTATGGTCATCACACCAAATCGCAGCACGCCTGTGTCGACAATTTCCTTGAGGCGAACCTGACGCAAGGCCGCGGCAAGCGCGACATGGTCTCCAACATCAACTTCTTCATGAACGTGCCGGTTGAAGATGACGGGACGCTCGGGATCGTCGACGGTATCTCTGCGCCGGGCCTGACGGTCGATCTGCGCGCCGAGATGGACGTGATCGTGGTCGTCTCCAACTGCCCGCAGATCAACAACCCCTGCAACGGCTTTAACCCGACGCCGGTGCGCATGATCGTCGCTGCATGACGTTCGACACCGTCCTCATTGCCAACCGGGGCGCGATTGCCACGCGGATCATCCGCACGTGCAAGCTGATGGGGCTGAAGTCGGTGGCGGTCTATTCCGATGCCGACGCAGGTTCGCTCCATGTCAGCGCGGCGGACGCAGCGGTGTGCATCGGGGCGGGACCGGCGGCGGCATCCTACCTCAACGTCGAAGCCATTCTGGCTGCGGCAAAAGCGACCGGGGCAGGCGCAATCCATCCAGGCTACGGCTTCCTCGCCGAAAACGCCGACTTTGCGGAACGCTGCGCGGTGGCCGGGATCGCTTTCATCGGGCCGACGCCTGACAACATCCGGACCTTCGGATTGAAACACTCCGCGCGCGCACTGGCCGAGGCGCACGGCTTGCCGCTTGCACCCGGCACCGGGCTGCTGACCGGCGAGGACGACGCCGCCGAGGCCGCTGCGCGGATCGGCTATCCGGTGATCCTCAAGGCGACCGCAGGCGGCGGGGGCATCGGGATGCGCATCTGCGAAAACGAAGCCGCGTTGCGCGAGGGCTTTGCCGCGGTGGTGCGGCAGGGCGAGGCGAGTTTCGGCGACGCGGGCGTGTTCCTCGAACGCTACGTGCCGCGCGCGCGCCATATCGAGGTGCAGATCTTCGGCGACGGTAAGGGCCGGGTGATGGCCTTGGGCGAGCGCGATTGCTCATTGCAGCGGCGCAACCAGAAGGTGGTCGAAGAAGCGCCTGCGCCGTGCCTGTCGCAAGCCAAGCGCGCCGAATTGATCGCGGCCGCCGTGCGGCTGGGCGAGGCTGCGGGATACCTGTCAGCGGGCACGGTCGAGTTCCTTTATGACGCTGCGCGCGACGATTTCTTCTTCCTCGAAATGAACACGCGGCTTCAGGTCGAACACGGCGTCACCGAGGAGGTGATGGGGATCGACCTTGTCGAATGGATGATCCGCGGCGCAGGCGGCGACTTTGCCTTCCTCGATGCGCCCGCTCCGACCGCGCAGGGTCATGCGGTGCAGGTGCGGCTTTATGCCGAGGACCCGGCGATGGATTACCGCCCGACCACAGGCATGCTCGTCAACGTCGCCTTTCCGGACGATATCCGCGCCGAGACGTGGGTCATGGCAGGCACCCAGGTCAGCGCCTTCTACGATCCGATGCTGGCGAAGCTTATCACCCACGCCGCGACCCGCAAGGGTGCCATTGTCGCGATGCAGACAGCGCTGGATGCCAGCCGCGTGGACGGGATCGAGACCAACCTGCGCTGGCTGCGCGAGGTGGTGCGTGCGCGAGGCTTTGTCAGCGGCGAGGTGTCGACGCGGATGCTCGATAGCGTCACCTATGCCCGCCGCGCGGTGCGGGTAATTGCGGGCGGCACGGCGACCTCGGTGCAGGATTTCCCCGGCAGGCTTGGGCTGTGGGATGTGGGCGTGCCGCCATCCGGCCCGATGGATGACCGCAGCTTCCGGCTCGGCAATCTGATCCTCGGCAATCCGGAGGGGATGGCGGGGCTCGAGGTCACCGCCAGCGGCCCGACACTGCTGTTCGAGGCACCGGTGACGATTTGCCTGACCGGCGCGGATTTCGGAGCGGCCCTTGACGGTGTGCCTGCACCGCGCGGCGAGCCGCTTGCCATCATCGCCGGGCAGACGCTGGCGATGGGCCGGGCGAGCGGCGGGGGGATGCGCGGCTATATCCTCATCGCAGGCGGGCTCGATGTGGTGCCCTATCTCGGCAGCGCGGCGACCTTCGCGCTCGGCCAGTTCGGCGGCCATGCCGCGCGCGCGCTGGTGGCAGGCGATGTGCTGCATCTGGGCGATGTGCTGCATCTGGGCGATGGGCCTATGGGTGCGGGGATCGGAGGGGGGATCGGAGGGGGGATCGCAGCCGCGCTTCCGCCGCTGGGCCGCCAATGGGACGTGCGGGTGCTTTACGGCCCTCATGGTGCGCCCGATTTCTTTACCGATGGCGATATCGCGGCCTTTCTCGCCGCCCAGTGGCAGGTCCATTACAACTCCAACCGCACCGGGGTACGGCTGGTTGGCCCCAAGCCCGAATGGGCGCGGCGCGACGGCGGGGAGGCGGGGCTGCACCCGTCGAACATCCACGACAATCCCTATGCCATCGGCGCGGTCGACTTCACCGGAGACATGCCGATCATTCTGGGCCCGGATGGGCCATCGCTGGGCGGGTTTGTGTGCCCCTTCACCGTGATTGCCGCCGACCGCTGGAAGATCGGCCAGCTCGCGCCCGACGACAAAGTTCGCTTCGTGCCTGTAGGCATTGACACAGCGATGGCGGCGGACGCGGCGGGGCTCGTCCAACATGCAACGCCGTCTGTGGGCGAAGATGCTAACCTTGGCGCAATTCTCGCCGAACTGCCCGAACAAGGCGAAAGGCCGCGCACCACTTACCGCCAGCAGGGCGACCGCAACATCCTTGTCGAGTACGGTCCGATCGTCCTCGACATCGAGCTGCGCATCCGCGTCCACGCGCTGATGCAGGCGCTGGAACGGGCGGCGATCCCCGGCGTGATCGACATCACCCCCGGCATCCGCTCGTTGCAACTGCACTTCGACGGCACCACGCTCGACCAGCCGCGTGCGCTTGCGGCGCTGATACGGTGCGAGGAGGCGATGGGCGACTTGGCCGACTTCGAGGCCCCCTCACGCATCGTCTACCTGCCCTTGAGCTGGCGCGATCCGGCGATCGACGAGACCATCGCCAAGTACATCGGCACGGTCCGCGACGATGCACCTTGGTGCCCCGACAACATCGAGTTCATTCGCCGAATCAACGGCCTGCCCGACGCCAACGCGGTCGAGGCGCTGATCTTCGATGCCAGCTACCTCGTGCTCGGCCTTGGCGACGTCTATCTCGGCGCGCCGGTCGCGACCCCGGTCGATCCGCGCCACCGCCTCGTCACCACCAAGTACAATCCGGCGCGCACCTGGACTCCGCCCAATGTGGTGGGGATCGGTGGGGCCTATATGTGCATCTACGGTATGGAAGGGCCGGGCGGCTACCAGCTGTTCGGGCGCACCATCCAGGTCTGGAACACACACCGGCAGACAGACGTCTTCGTGGGCGGCAAGCCGTGGCTGCTGCGGTTCTTCGACCAGATACGCTTCTTCCCGGTCTCCGCCGATGAGCTCACCGAATGGCGGCGCGACTTCCCCCACGGGCGGCGCTCGATCCGGGTGGAGGAGACCACCTTCCGCTTGGCCGACTACCGCGCCTTCCTCGCCGACAATGCGGACAGCATCGCCGATTTCGAGGCGCGGCGCGGGGCTGCCTTTTCTGCCGAGCGCGCCGCGTGGGAGGCTTCGGGCGAGTTTGACCGGGTGAGCGAGCTTCTGGGGGCCGACAGCGGCGCGGGCGAGGCGGCGGCGATCGTGGTGCCTGAGGGTGCGGACCTCATCGAAGCGCCTTTTGGTGGGAGCGTCTGGAAGCTGCTTGTCGCCCCCGGAGACGAGGTGGCCGAGGGCGATGTGATCGCGGTGATTGAGGCGATGAAGATGGAATGCCCCTTCGAGAGCCCCGCCAGCGGGACGGTCGAGGCGGTCTACATCGCGCAAAACCAGTCCCTGCACCCCGGCGCGCCGATGCTGGCGCTAAGGAGAGCTCGATGAGCCGCTTCGACCGCCTCAGCGCCACCCAAATTGCACAGGCTGTCAACTCCGGCGAGGCCACCGCGCTTGGCGTCATCGAGAAGACGCTTGCGCGCCTCGCCGCCTATGACGCGCACCAGCCGAAGGTGTGGATCAGCCGCGCCGAGCCCGCCGCGCTGCGGTCCGCCGCCCGCGCTATCGATGCGCGGGTGGTCGCTGGCGAACACCTGCCGCTTGCGGGCGTGCCCTATGCGGCCAAGGACAATATCGACGTTGCCGGGCTGGAGACCACCGCCGCCTGCCCCGCCTTCGCCTACCAGCCCGAACGCTCAGCCACGGTGATCGCGCGGCTGGAGGCGGCAGGCGCGGTCTGTGTCGGCAAGACCAATCTCGATCAATTCGCCACCGGGCTGGTCGGCACGCGCAGCCCTTACGGTATCCCGCGCAACGCCTATAACCGCGCCTATCTCAGCGGCGGATCGAGTTCGGGCTCGGCAGTGACAGTGGCGGCCGGGCTGGTCGCCTTCGCGCTCGGCACCGACACCGCGGGATCGGGGCGGGTGCCGGCCGCGTTCAATCACCTGATCGGGATGAAACCTACCAAGGGCCGGTGGAGCACGCGCGGGCTGGTGCCGGCTTGCCGCACGCTCGATTGTATCACCGTCTTCACCGACCGCCTCATGGACGCGCAAGCCGTGGACGCGGTGCTGGCCGGGTTCGATGCCGAGGATGCATTCTCGAGGCCGCTCGCCGATACCCCGATCACCGGACGCCGCATCGGGGTGCCGCGCCGCGACCAACGGGTGTTCTTTGGCGATACCCACGCCGAATACCTCTACGACCGCGCGCTTTCGGTGCTGGCGGGTCAGGGCGAGCTGGTCGAAATCGACATCACCCCGCTGATCGAAGCCGCGCGGCTGCTCTATGGCGGGCCGTGGGTGGCTGAGCGCACGGCGGCGATCGAATCCCTGCTCGGCAACAATCCCGAAGCCATCGATCCGGTCGTTCGGGACGTCATCGCCCCCGGCACCGCGATGCTGGCGACCGAACTGTGGAACGGGATCTATCGTCTCGCTGAATTGCAACGCCATGCCGAAGAGATGTGGGGCAAGGTTGACGCGCTCGCCTTCCCGACCACCGGCACTACCTACAGAGTGGCCGAATTGGCTGCCGCGCCCATCGCGCTCAACAGCAATCTGGGGCTCTATACCAATTTTGTGAACCTGCTCGACATGGCCGCACTCGCCGTACCTGCAGGCATGCGTGACAACGGCACCGGTTTCGGGATCACCCTGATTGGCCCGGCGCATAGCGACTTGGCGCTGATCGCGCTGGCTGAGACCTACCTCAAGGCGGCAGACCTGCCCGCTCCGCCCCCACTCGACCTTGGAGACCGTATGGACACCGTCAAACTCGCCGTCGTCGGCGCTCATCTTGAAGGCATGCCGCTGCACT
>JBBRUU010000095.1:0-11390 GCA_038247515.1 Sphingomonadales bacterium | reverse complement strand
CGGCCGGATGATGGATACCGAGACATTCATCGCCTGGGGCGAATGGGACGGCGCGCCGGGGATCGCGGCGACCGTGCCCTTCGACGGGCAACCCGCCACCGTGGGCAACGGGGTGATGGTGGCGATGCAGGTCGCAAATCCCGAGACAGTCCATGCGATCTACGACACCGCGATGGCCCACGGCGGTGCTTGCGAAGGCGCGCCGGGCGCGCGCGGCGACGACGGTTTCTACGCGGGCTATTTCCGCGATCCCGACGGCAACAAATTGAACGCCTTTTGCATGGTGCCAAAAGCATGAGCGCGCCAAAAGCATGAGCGCACCGAAAACGTAAGCCTGCCAAGGGGCCTCCAGCATCGTTTTGCGTGCCTCCAGCCCAGTCTAGACCCCCTCTAGACCCCCTCTAGACCCCTGTTAGACCCCCTCCAGACCCCCCTCAAAAGCGATGTTTCACGTGAAACATTGCTTTTGAGAGGGGCTGCGGGGATCAGCGCATCAGCCCGCCGATCAGGTTCATGACAAACCGTCCGACAATCGGTCCAGCCAGATCGGTCGCGATCGATCCGACCGCAGACGTGACGCCCGAAGCAACCGGATTGGCGCGGCTCTTCTTGCCCAGCATCCGCGACGCGGCAGCCCCCGCCGCCCCGCCCAGCGCGACCTTCGCGCCCTGGCTCAGCGCCTTGCCCCACAGGCTCGGGCTTTTGCGCGCCTGCCCTCGCACCGCCTCCTCACCTGAAGCCTCGACCTGTTCCGCAGTGGCGGCGGCATCGGCAGCTTTGGCGGCGAGCACTTCGGCTGCGCTCTCGCGATTGGCGCGGGTATCGTACTTGCCTTCCAGCGGGCCAATCGACTGAATAATAGCGCGTTCCTTCGGCGTCACCGGCCCAAGACGCGAACGCGGCGGCATGATCAGCGTGCGCTCGACGATGGTCGGCGCCCCGTCCTCGTCGAGCGTCGAGACCAGCGCTTCGCCGACCTTCAGCTCGGTGATCGCGGTTTCGACATCGAGTTTGGGATTGATCCGGAAGGTCTCCGCCGCCGCCTTGATCGCCCGCTGGTCGCGCGGCGTGAAGGCGCGCAGCGCGTGCTGCACCCGGTTGCCCAGCTGGCCGGCAACTTTTTCAGGAATATCAATCGGGTTCTGCGTGATGAAATAGACCCCCACGCCCTTGGAACGGATCAACCGCACCACCTGCTCGATGGTGCCCATCAGCGCCTTGGGGGCATCGTTGAAAAGCAGGTGCGCCTCGTCGAAGAAGAACACCAGTTTCGGCTTTTCCGGATCGCCGACTTCGGGAAGCGTTTCAAAGAGTTCCGCCAGCAGCCACAGCAGGAAGGTGGCGTAGAGCTTGGGGCTGCGCATCAGCTTGTCGGCGGCGAGCACGTTGACATACCCGCGCCCCTGATCGTCAACCCGCAGGAAATCGTCGATCTCGAGCGCCGGCTCGCCGAAGAAATGGTCCGCGCCCTGCGCCTCGAAGCTTAGCAACTGGCGCTGGATCGAGCCCACCGAGGGCTTGGTGACATTGCCGTATTTCCCCGACAATTCAGCGGCATTTTCGTTCGCCCAAGCGAGCATCGCGGACAGATCGGCAAAGTCGAGCAGCAGCAGGCCGCTCTCGTCGGCATGGCGGAAGATGATCTGCAGCACGCCTTCCTGTGTCTCGTTGAGGTCGAGCAGGCGGGAGAGCAGCAGCGGGCCCATCTCGGAAACCGTGGTGCGGATCGGGTGGCCCTGCTCCCCGTACAAGTCCCAGAAAATCACCGGGTTATCGGCATATGTGTAGTCGGTAATGCCGAGCTCTCTGGCGCGGCTTTCCAGCTTGTCGGCATGCTTGAAAGTCGGCGAGCCCGGCATCGCGATGCCCGACAGGTCGCCCTTCACGTCGGCGACGAACACCGGCACGCCGGCTGCCGAGAAGCCCTCGGCGATGCCTTGCAGGGTCACGGTCTTGCCCGTCCCCGTGGCGCCCGCGACCAGCCCGTGGCGGTTCGCGCGGCTCAGCAGCAGCGTCTGCCGCGATCCGTCCCCGCCCAACCCAAGGAAGATCTCGCCCGCGATCTCTGCCATGCTTGTGTGCCCCTTCATCGCTATGTTCCCGCGCGATGTGCAGGGGCCGGGCGCAGTGGTCAAGTTCTCGACAGGCGCGGCAAATGGGCTAAGGAATGCGGCATGGGTCAGCCAGTGCCGTTTGTCCTGCTCGATGATGCCCGCGCTGGGGAAGGTGCAGCCGATGCGCTGCTCTACGAGGCGCCGCGCGCGCTGTTCGTCGCCCACCGCCCGGAAGCTGTCGAAAGCGTGCTGGCCGAGGCCGAAACGGCACGGCAGGCAGGGGGCGGATCGCTCGTGGGATACATCGCATACGAGGCGGGGCTGGCGCTGGAGCCAAAGCTTGCGGGGCGCGCGGCAGCGCGGAGCGGCGCTATGGGCCCGCTGGTGTGGCTCGGGCTGTTCGATGCACCGCACCGCATCGCCGCCGCCGATGTGCCCGCTTGGTTCGAATCCCGCGCCGAAGGCCCCGGCACGCTCGGCCCGCTCGAGCCGCAGCTCTCGCCCGGCGGGTATGCGGCGGCCTTTGCGGCGCTGAACGAGGCGATCCACGCGGGCGACATCTATCAGGCGAACCTCACCTATCCGCTCGCCGGCTCGTTCCGCGGCGATCCAGTGGGGCTCTATGCGGGCCTGCGCGACGCCGCGCTCGCGGGCTATGGCGGGCTGATCTTTGACGGGTCGCATTGGCTGTTGAGCTTCTCTCCCGAGCTGTTCGTGGCGCTCAACGGGTCCGAGGCGAAGGTCAAGCCGATGAAAGGCACCCGCCCCCGCATGGCCGAGGCTGAGGCTGACGCGGCGATGGCGCAGGACCTCGCCACCTCGGTCAAGGACCGCGCCGAGAATCTGATGATCGTCGACCTGATGCGCAACGATCTTGCCCGCGTCGCGGAAGCCGGCAGTGTCCATGTCGATGCGCCTTTCGCGGTCGAAAGCTATCCGACGGTACACCAGATGGTCTCGACCGTGCGCGCCCGCCTGACGCCGGGGCACGGTGCAATGGATGTGGTGCGCGCGCTGTTCCCCTGCGGCTCGATCACCGGCGCGCCCAAGATCCGGGCGATGGAGCTGCTGACCGAGGTCGAGCGCGACGCGCGCGGTGCCTATTGCGGCGCGATCGGCCGGATCGATGCGCCCGACGCCTACGGGAACTCCAATGCCGCATTCAACGTCACGATTCGCACCCTGCGCCTTACCCCGATCGAGAACGGGCAAGGCAGCGCGGTGCTCGGCATCGGTTCGGCGATCGTCGCCGATAGCGAGGCAATGTCCGAGCGGCGCGAATGCGAGGTCAAGGCGGGCTTCCTGCGCCGCGCCGCGCCGGGCCTCACCGCGCCGACCTGCGACCTGATCGAGACCATGCGCTTCGAGCCCGAGAGCGGCATCGCGCTGCTTGAAGAGCACCTAGCGCGGATGAAGGCCAGCGCCGCCGCGCTCGGCTTCGTCTTCGATCGCCACGCGCTCAGGAACCAGATCCAGGCGCTGTGTTTCGAGCTTGAGGTGCCCGCCAAGATGCGACTGCTGGTGTCCCGCAGCGGGGCGAGCGCGCTCGAGACCGCGCCGCTTCCGGCCGCGCCGACGGGGCCGGTGCGGGTGGCCGCGCTCCCTCACCCGCTCGACCCGTCCGACTGGCGGCTGATGCACAAGACCTCCGACCGCGGCTTTTACGAGGATGCAGCGGCCGCGGTGCAGGCGTTGGGTGCCGAAGAGGCGCTGCTCGTGCGCGGTGACGGTCTGGTTACCGAGGGCAGCTACACTTGCGTCTTCGCCCAAGGCCCCAATGGCTTACTGCTGACCCCGCCCACCCACCTCGGCCTCCTCCCCGGCGTGCTGCGCGCGAGCTTTATCGCGGACGGCAAAGCGCGCGAGGCCGAGCTCGGCCTCGACGATCTGGCGGACGGCTTTTGGATCGGCAATGCGGTGCGCGGGCTGATGCGGGCGACCCTCGTCTAACGCCCTGTGTTCGCGCTTCGACAAGCCCGGCTTGAACGGCTAGGGGGCGATCATGCCTGACATCAAAATCCTTTACGAAGACGGCGAGGCGCTCGTCATCGACAAGCCCGCCGGCCTGTCCGTCGACCGTCCGCGCAAAGGCGGGGCGAGCCTCGAGGATCATCTCGAGCAGCTGAAGCTCGGCTTCCAGCGCCCGCCGGTCGCGGTGCACCGGCTTGACACCGACACCTCCGGCTGCCTGCTGCTGGCGCGCAATCCCAAGGCGCTGGCGCGGTTCAACAAGGCGTTCGAGGAGCGCGCGGTGGGCAAGACCTACCTTGCGATCCTCGCCGGACATCCGCTGGGGACGCAAGGGACGATCGAGCTTTCGCTGGCCAAGATAAGCTCGGCCGAAAAGGGCTGGCGGATGATCGCGGCGAAGAAGGGCAAGGTGGCCGTTTCGCACTGGGAGCTGGTACGCGAGCTTGGCGTGAATAGCCTGATCCGCTTCCGTCCCGAGACCGGGCGCACCCACCAGTTGCGCGTCCATGCGTTAAAGGGCCTCGGCGCCGCCCTGCTGGGTGACCCGGTCTATGGCGCAGGCCCGGTCGCTGGGGCAAAGCGGACCATGCTCCACGCCGAAAGCATTACCGTCACACGCGCTGGTAAACCGCCCATCGAGGCCCGCGCGCCGCTGCCGGCGGATTTCCTCGCATTCGGGGCGGGCGATGAATGAGGAAGCGGAACAGGACGCACCCGAACCCCTCGCCGCCCGCGCGCTGAGGCTGGCGAGCGAGAGCTTCCTCGCGGGCTCCGGCCCCGGCGGGCAAAACGCCAACAAGGTCGCGACCGAAGTGGAGCTGCGGGTCAATATTTACTCCCTGCGCCTGTCGCCCCCGGTCTTCGCGAGGCTGAGAACGCTGGCGGGCGCGAAGCTGGCGGGGAACGGCGACCTGATCGTTAATTCCAAGGCCCACCGCACGCAGGAAGCCAATCGTCAGGACGCGCGGGTGAAGCTGACTGCGCTGCTCGAAGAGGCTCAGACTGAGCCCAAGCGGCGGGCGAAAACCCGCCTTAACCGGATCGGCAAGGCCGAGCGCTTGAAGGGCAAGAAGGTGCGCGGCGCGGTCAAGGCGAACCGCGGGAAACCGCAAGCCGGAGACTGGTGAGCCGCCTTGACTTTTCCCCGTGAATCGGCGAAAGGCGCGGCCGTGTGCGGTGTGCCGGGTGATCCGGGCGCGCCGCGTTTATGTTTTTGACGCCCGCGTAGAGCACCTTGCGGGCCGACCCAGTTGACAGGAAACCGCCATGGCGAAGCCCACTACCGTCAAGATCCGCCTCGTCTCGAGCGAAGGCACTGGCTTCTTCTACGTGACCAAGAAGAACCCGCGCAACATCACCGAGAAGATGAGCTTCCGGAAATATGATCCCGTCGCGCGCAAGCATGTCGAGTTCAAGGAAGCCAAGATCAAGTAAGATCGGCGTCCTGCGCGCCTCCTTGAACGAGAGCGGGCGCGCTAATTCATCGACAGTTCAAGCCCTCGGGCTTAGTCGCGTTGGCATGAAAACACATTTCTCCCCCGCCCGCATGCTGGTGCTCGGCCTCGGTGCCGGAGCGCTCGCGCTTGGCCTTGCCCCGGCCAATCCCGTATCCCTGACGCAGCCCGCCGCGGCCCAGAGCGCCGCGCAAACCGGCGACCTCGACCGCGTCGTGGGCGCGCTGCGCACCATCTCGACAATGCGGGCCGACTTCACCCAGACTGACCGTCAGGGCACAACCTTGCGCGGGGTGATGACGCTGAAGCGCCCTGGTAAGATCCGCTTCGATTACGGCAAGGACGCCAATTTCCTCGTCATCTCCAACGGCAAGTCGCTCTACGTGGTCGACTACGAGGTTGCCCAAGTCGAACGCTGGCCGATCGGCAATTCGCCGCTTGGCGCGCTGTTCGATCCCGACAAGGACGTGAAGCGTTTCGGGAAGATAGTGAAGACCGGCAACCCCGACGTGCTGAGCGTCGAGGTACGCGATCCCAAGAAGCCCGAATTCGGCATGATCACCATGATCTTTGTCAAAAGCCCCTCGGCCCCGGGCGGGTTGCAGCTCACCCACTGGGTGGCGCTGGACGCGCAGAACAACCGCACCCGGGTGCAGCTGTCGAACCAGAGATACGGAGTCGCGGTCGCCGACAGCACTTTCACCTTCAAGGACCCGCGCCGCGCAACTCGTCGCCCAGGATGAACGGAAGCAGGCCGAACGGTTGTACGAAAGCGCCAGATATCGCCCTTTGTTCATCAGAATGAAAGGCTCAATCGGCTAATTATTGTTTACGAGACGGGCCGAAGGGAGGTTTCCCCCCTGTTGCCCACCCTTCACAAAGGCCTGTCTTGTACAAGCGTGACGAACGCTCCATGGAACCCTCGACCCACCGCCCCCGGGTCGAGGGTTTTTGGTTTTTGAAGGTTTGGTCTGCGTCCGTAACCCGCAACGACGCGCTCGCGGTTGAGCGCTGGAACGGTCGCAACGCGACCGCAAGGCTGGGCGGCCGCCGCGGCCTAATGGCGCGAAAGCCATGCGGGCCGGACGGCGCGCTCCTGGCGCCTAAGGGCGCAAACAAAAAGACTTATTTCTCCCAGCCAAACGCCCCGCGGATGATTGCAAAGATCACATTCTGCTCGATCACGCCGTGGGCGCCGCTCGCACCGGGGCCGGTGGCGAACAGGGCGACGTCCTCGCCCCCGTGAGTCTCGCTGCCGAGTGGCACCAGTGCCTGCTGGCGCGCGTTGATGCCGGTGTCCGGCACGGGCCGCGCATGCTCGCCGTCACCGTCCTCGTCCTTGTAGATCCCGCCCGGCCCGTTGGCATAGCCGAGCGTGGTGTACGGCTTGCCATCCGCTGCGAGCGTGGGCGAGCCGGGCGCGGCATCGCCCGCATGGTCGCCGTCGCCGCCGCCCGCCGGGGGGACGACCAGCCCGAGGATTGGGTTGCCGCGCTGCGGGTAGCCCGAGATCGTGAAGACGTGGCTGTGATCGGCGGTGACCATGATCAGCGTTTCAGCTGGGTCGGTGTGATCGACCGCCCACTGCACCGCCCGCGCAAACTCGACCGCTTCTTCCAGCGCATATCCCGCCTGGCCCGCGTGGTGCGCGTGATCAATCCGACCGCCCTCGACCATCAGGTAATAGCCATCCGGATCGGACTTCAGCCGCGCGATCGCCTGCGCGGTCATGTCGGTGAGGGTCGGCTCGGCCGTCTCGGGCTTGCGGTCGGCCATAAAGGTCATGTGGCTGGGGCTGAACAGGCCTAAGATCGGCTTGTTCCGGGGCGCGGCGGCGAGGCCAGCGGCGTCCTTGACGACCACGCCGCCGTTCTTCGCGGCCCACTGCGCTGGCAGTTCGGCCGCCGCATCGCCGCGCCGTCCGCCCAAAAGTTTACCGGCGTCTTTGCCATAGAACATGCTCGTCCCCCCGCCGAGCGCGACGTCGAATTTCGATTCCGCCAGCTGGAGCGCGATGTCCTTGCAGCCCTGACCCTGCTGGTCGGCGGGAATGTTGGTGTCGCTCTCCCAGTCGCGGTCGGCGGTGTGGGCATAAACGGCCGCCGGGGTGGCGTGGGTGATGCGGGTGGTGGTGACGATGCCAAGCGCGAGCCCGCGCCGCTTCGCCTCCTCGCCGAGCGTCGGCAGCTGGTGGGCGAGCGCGTCCTTGCACACCCCGCGCACCGCTTCCGGCCCGATGCCGAGTACGCCGATACGGGTCTTGAGCCCGGTATGGATCGCCGAGGCCGTCCCCGCGCTGTCGGGCACCTGCGCGTTGGTGTTGTAGGTCTTTACCAGCGCCACATTGGGGAATTTCTCGAAGCTCAACGAGTTCTCCTCACCCGTCTCGCCGCGCTTCTGCCCCTCGTAGATGCGCGCTGCGGTTATGGTGGAGATGCCCATGCCATCGCCGATGAACAGGATCACGTTCTTCGCCTTTGGTTCTGCCGGCGGCGCGCGGTGCTTGTCCTTGGCGATGGCCGGAGAGGCGGCGGTGCTGGCGAGAAGCAGGGCAGCGAGGATGGTGCGGGTCATGGGCAAGGCTCCGATTGGCTGACCCCGGCTCTATCGCGCAGCAGTGCGTCGATAAAGTGAAAGGTGGAAACTTGGAGGTTTGGTGCCTAAGTCCGCCCCATGCTGTCCGTTGTCACCTGGAACATCAACTCGGCGCGCCTGCGCGTGGGCCTTATCGACAAGCTTCTGACCGAGGCCGCGCCCGACATCCTGTGCTTGCAGGAGATCAAGTGCGAGAGCCACCTCTTCCCAGCCGAGGCGCTCGCGGCGTTGGGCTATATCCACCAGGCGGTGAGCGGGCAGAAGGGTTACCACGGCGTCGCCACGGTCAGCCGCGTGCCGATCCGCGAAGTCACCCGGCACGACTGGCAGGACAATGGCGAGGCGCGGCACATCGGGGTCGAGGTGCTAGGCAAGGATCTCTTGATCGAGAACGTTTATGTCCCCGCCGGCGGCGACGTGCCCGACCGCGCGGTGAACGCCAAATTCGGCCAGAAGCTCGATTTTCTCGGGCGGATGACCAAGTGGGCGGGCACACTCGACCGGCCGACTCTGATCGTCGGCGATTTCAACATCGCCCCGCTTGAAAGCGACGTGTGGAGCCACAAGCAGCTTCTGAAGGTCGTCAGCCACACAGCCGTAGAGATCGAGACGTTGGCCAAGTTCCGCGACGCGCACGGCTGGGTCGATATCGGCCGCGAGCACGTGCCGCATCCGGGCCGCTATTACAGCTGGTGGAGCTATCGCAATCCGAGCTGGCAGGAGAACGACAAGGGCCGCCGCCTCGACCACATGTGGGCCTCGCCCGAATTGGCGAAGCAGGCGACCGGGCACCGCGTACTGGAAGAGGCGCGCGGCTGGACGCAGCCCTCCGACCACGTGCCGCTCATCACGGAGTTCGATCTCTGAGCCCGCAGCCTTCCGACGCGCCTTCGCCATCACGCCGCGCCGCTCAAGCCGTGGACGCGCTGCGCCATGGCTGGCCGCTTGCGTTCGACGGCGGGCCAGTTCTGCTCCCGGTCGAAACCGCCATCGCCAGCGGGGCGAGCGCCCCGCAAATGCTGATCTCCGCCGCGCGCGCCGCCACCCTGAAGCTCGCCAACCAGCGCGAGGCCGCCGTACCCCACGCTCCGGTGCTGATCGCGGGCGGCGAGGACTTCACACTTCGCGATGCGCTGCCGGTCGCCGATCCGGCGCTCGATCTCGGTAATCCCCTGAAAGGCCCGTTCAAAGCGGTGAGCCTCGAATGGGCCGATACCGCTACCGCCGCGCTGGAGCTGGCGCGGATCGCGGGCATCTTGCCTGCCTTCCTCGTCGATCCGGTGAATGCGGGCGAGCCGCAGCCCGTCGCTCCCTCCGACCTTGTGCACTATGCCCATGCCGGGCGTTTGCGCATCGTCACCCGCGCGCGCCTGCCGGTTTCGGCAAGCGAGGACGCCGAGATCGTCGCATTCCGCTCCGCCGCCGACCTGCGTGAGCATGTGGCACTGATCATCGGCAAGCAATCGGGCGACCGCCGGCCGCTTGTGCGCCTCCATTCGGAGTGCCTGACAGGCGACGTTCTCGGCAGCCTCAAGTGCGACTGCGGCCCGCAGCTTGATGCCGCGCTGCACGCAATGGCGCACGAGGCGAGGGATTCAGGCGGATGGGGGGCGCTGCTTTACATGCGGCAGGAGGGGCGCGGGATCGGGCTCGTCAACAAACTGCGCGCCTATCGCCTTCAGGACCAGGGCTTCGACACGGTCGAGGCCAACCAGCGCCTAGGCCTGCCCGACGAAGCACGCGATTTTCCGGTGGCGGCGCGGATGCTGGAACTGTTGGGCGCACGCGACATTCGTTTGCTGACAAACAACCCCGCCAAAGTCGCGGCGCTTCAAGCTGCGGGCATCACGGTAAGTGAGCGGATCCCGCACCAGCTCCCCGAAAACTCGCACAACGCCCGCTATCTGGCGACCAAGCGGGATCGCTCGGGGCATCTGCTATTCTAGCGCTGCTCGTACGGCTTGATGCCCGCTGCGATTTTGTTGCCCTTCATAATGACCTTCGAGCCGGTCCAGTCGGCGAGGAATACGCTGCTGCGCGACAGGCCGGGGACAAAGCGGGCCTCGTTATTCTCGACCTGAAGTCCGTCGGAGGGGTGAAGCAGGTCTTCCGCGCCCAAGGCGATGAAGGCCGAGTAATTCTCCTTGTCGCGGCCCTGCACGAACCAGTTGTCCGCGATCCGGCCGACGCTGCCGGCGGGAAGGTCGATCATGTAGTTGGTGGTGCGCCCGTTCGCGTCATCGAAGCTGTTGTTCTCGATCGTGACCGAGCCCGCGCGCGCCTTGAGGTAATGCCCGCCGGAGCCGCGCTCGAAGCGGCTTTCGCGCACCGTTAGCGAGCCGTAGTCGCCGACATAGAGCGAATGCGCGCAGCCCGCGTCGTTCTCGCAGGTGCCCAGCCCTGTGAAGGTCGAGCGAGTGATGTAGATCTGCGCGCCCGGATCGTCGGCGGTGAGGATGCCCTGCTGGCTGTTCTCGAAGCGTGCATAGGCGACGTTGAGCGCGCCTTTCTCGAGCCGGATTCCGGCGCCGTTGCCGTCGGCGACACGCAGGTTGCTGAACGTGAGGCCGCGAATCTCGGCGCCCGTGCCGCGCAGCACCAGCGCCGCCTTCCCCTCGCAGGAACGGCCCGTGAAGGTCACGCTGCCGGGCTCCGCCGCCTCGTAGACGATCACGCCTTCCTGCTGCACCGCGCACTGTCGATAGGTGCCCGGTGCAATGCGGATCGTCGCGCGGGCGTTGCCGACGGCGTTCACCGCTTCCTGCAAAGTGTCGTAGCTGTTCCCGCTCTCGGCCACCGTGAAGGCGTTCGGGACAGGCTGTGCCATGAGCACGGCCGTGGGCAACGCGATGGCGGCGGCGAGCGCGTTGAGCACGAAGGAGGGTTTGCGGATGTTCGGCATCATGCGCGTTAAACTAGCGCGCAATGGTTAAAGCATCATTTGCCGCTTGGCGGCAGGGCAGGAGCTTGGCTAAACCGGCGTTCGACCAATTCCACAGGAGAGACCCCCACCATGCGTAGATCCAAGACCTTTGCCGTGCTGTCGGCAGTCACGCTGATGCTCGCCGCCTGCGGCTCCGCCGACGATGCGTCGAGCGAGGCCAATGCCGACACCGTCGAGATGCCCGCCGACAGCGCGCTCGCGCCGGTAAATGATGCGCCCATCGCCGATCCGTCCGCCACCGCCACCGACGCACCCGAGGCGGCCGCGACCGAGGCCGGCGATGCCGCCGCCGATGTCGCCGCCAAGGCCGCGGCTGCCGCCGAAGAACCCGCCGAGTAAGCGCGGCTCATATGCTGCCGCGCCGTCCGCTCG
>JBBRUU010000094.1:0-11480 GCA_038247515.1 Sphingomonadales bacterium | reverse complement strand
GGCGTCTTCCACTCGGTTGTCGACCTCCAGGCCGCCATCAACCGCTTCCTCGCCGAGCATAACGACAACCCCAAACCCTTTACATGGACCGCCGATCCAAACAAAATTATCGCCGCTGTAAAAAGAGGGCACCAAGCGTTGGATTCTATCGACTAGAGCGGCAAGCACCGCATCACGATGCCCTAGGCCCCAGCTTTGGCTGGGGTGACGGGGAAGATACGCGCGCGAGATCTCGGAGCAGTTTCGAATGGACAAGCAACAGTTCGTTGATGCACTAAAGCTTCATGCAGCCAACGTGGGTGCAGCCAGTACGCTAAGACAGTGGGAAGCGCCCGCTGGCCGCTCGCCCGGTCAGCTTGCACTCGACCGGTCTCGATGGTTCGCTCGACTGTCCGACGAAGACCGCGCGATGGTTGAAGTGGTGGCACGCGACGCGGCTGATGCCGCTTTGTTCGGTGTCCTCTGCATTCTGGACGGAGTTCTACGGATCGACCCCAGCGACGAAGCGCGATTGGAGTTGGTGAGGATCGAACAGGGGCGCGCCAACCTTCTCGCATCGAGTAGCGTGGACGCGGAGAACCTTCACGATCTCCTTTGAGGCTGTTAAAGACTAATGCCGCCCGAACAGCTTCTCGACATCTTCCATGCTCAGCTTCACCCACGTCGGCCGCCCGTGGTTGCATTGGCCTGATCGCGGCGTTGCTTCCATTTCGCGGAGCAGCGCATTCATCTCCGCAACACCAAGCGTCCGCCCTGCCCGAACCGATCCGTGGCAGGCCATCGTCGCCAGCACCAGTTCGAGCCGCTCGGCCAGCAGCAGCGCGCCGCTGTCTTCCTGCTTGCCATGCTTGGCGATGTCGTCGGCCAGGTCGTGCAGCAGGGCGGCGCTGTCGGCCTTGGGGAGCACGGCGGGAAGCGCGCGGACCAGCATGGCGCAAGGCCCGAAGCGTTCGATCACAAGGCCGTAGCGCGCCAGGCCTCCTGCCGCGTCTTCCAGCCGGTCGCACTCAACCTCGTCCATCTCGACCACGTCGGGCACCAGCAGGGCTTGACTGCGGCGCACGTCCTTGTCCGCCCCGGCGGCGCGCAAGCGTTCTAGCACGAGGCGTTCGTGGGCGGCGTGCTGATCGACAAGCACGAGGCCATCGGCGGCCTCGGCGACGATGTAGGTGTTGGCGACCTGCCCACGCGCGATGCCGAGGGGGTAGGCCTGCGCCTCGACCGGGACGGGGGCGGCTTCCTCGGCGCGACCTTGGGGCTGCACAAGCGGTGCGCTCCACGTGGTGTGGGCCTCACCGAGACGCGAATGCGGCGCGGTCCAGTCGCGGTTCGAAAAGATGCTTTCGAGAATCGGAGCCGGCGGCGCAGGAGCGGACGTAAGCGGCTCTGCCACCCACCGCCCCATCGCCGCGCGATCCGGCCCTTGCGCGCTCCGTCTGTCGCCTGTCGCCAGCGCCTGCCGCAAGCCGCTGACGATAAACCCCCGCACCCCTGCCGAATCCCGGAAGCGCACCTCGGTCTTGGCCGGGTGGACGTTCACGTCGACATCCTGCGGGGGCAAATCAAGGAACAGCGCGAGCACCGCGTGGCGGTCCCGCGCCAGCATGTCGGCATAGGCGCCGCGCACCGCGCCGACCAGCAGCCGGTCCTTCACCGGGCGGCCGTTGACGAACAGGTACTGGTGATCGGCGACGCCGCGGTTCCACGTGGGCAGGCCCGCCACCCCGGTCAGCCGCATCATCCCGAACGGGGTCTCGCGGACCAGCTCGATGGCGACGGAGTTGTCCTTCAGGTCGTGCGAAACAATCCGCGCCACGCGGGTCGCCAGTTCCTCGTCCGCTTGCAGGGAGAGGACCGTACGCTTGTCCGCCTCGCCAACGGTCTGCAGTGTAAAGGCGATGTCGGGCCGCGCCATTGCGAGGCGGCGTACTACGTCCAGACACGCGGCATATTCGCTACGGGCCGAGCGCAGGAACTTGCGGCGTGCGGGCACCTTGGCGAACAGCTCCTCGACCCGCACACGGGTGCCTGGCGGGAGCGCGGCGGGCTCGTCGGCTACAGCCACACCATGATCGACCACGCGGCGCCAGCCTTCTTTCGCCCCGCTCTCGCGGCTTTCGATGGTCAGACGCGCGACGCTGGCAATGCTCGGCAGTGCCTCTCCGCGGAAGCCCAGTGTGGTGACCAGCTCGATCGCGCCCTCGGGGCCGATCAGCTCATCGGGGAGCTTGGAGGTGGCATGGCGTTCAAGCGCCAATGCGAGGCCCTCGGGCCCCATGCCGCAGCCGTCGTCGGCCACCTCGATGCGCGTCAGGCCACCTTCTGTGAGCACCACCCCGATTCGCCGCGCGCCAGCGTCGATCGCGTTCTCGACCAGCTCCTTGAGCGCGGCTGCCGGACGCTCGACCACCTCGCCCGCGGCGATGCGGTTGACCAATGCGGAGGGGAGGCGGCGGATTTGCGGCATTTTCTGGCACGCTAGCGATGGGCGGAGGCAATTTCGAGGGGAGTGCCCGAGAAATCAGCTCGGCGGTGGACAAATATTTTGGCTTCTTGCCCGCGGATTCGCTAGGCGCCACCTGTCATGCCATAACCGGGTCGATTTCTGCTGCTGCCGCCCCATATCTGGTCAGCAGCCCCGCCCCGCCTATACCGGAACACCATCACCCATGAGCTTCCTGTCCGACCTCTTCAAATTCCGGTCGCAAAACATGGCGATCGATCTCGGAACCGCCAACACGCTCGTTTATATGCAGGATCAGGGGATCGTGCTGAACGAGCCTTCGGTGGTTGCAATCGAGACGATCAACGGCATCCGCCGCGTCAAGGCCGTGGGCAATGATGCCAAGATGATGATGGGCAAGACCCCGGCCAGCATCGAGGCGATCCGGCCCTTGCGTGACGGCGTGATCGCCGACATCGAAGTTGCCGAGCAGATGATCAAGCACTTCATCCAGAAGGTGCACGGCAAAAAAAGCATGTTCCGCTATCCGGAAATCGTGATCTGCGTGCCGTCTGGCTCGACCTCGGTCGAACGCCGCGCGATCCGCGACGCGGCCTCGAACGCTGGTGCGTCGGACGTGCACCTGATCCTTGAGCCGATGGCCGCCGCAATTGGCGCCGACATGCCGGTGACCGAGCCGATCGGCAGCATGGTGGTCGACATCGGCGGCGGCACAACCGAGGTCGCCGTGCTCTCGCTTCGCGGTCTGGCATACACCATCTCGGTGCGCACCGGCGGCGACAAGATGGACGAGGCGATCGTCAGCTACGTGCGCCGCCACCACAACCTGCTGATCGGTGACGCGACAGCCGAGCGCATCAAGAAGGATTACGGCACCGCCATGATCCCCGAGGACGGCATCGGCGAGATCATCACCCTCAGGGGCCGCGACCTCGTCAACGGCGTGCCCAAGGAAATCACCATCAACCAGGCGCATATCGCCGAGGCCCTGAGTGAACCGATCGGCGCGATCGTCGAGGGCGTGCGTATCGCGCTCGAGAACACCGCGCCGGAACTCGCTGCCGACATCGTCGATCAAGGCATCGTACTCACCGGCGGCGGGGCACTGATCCGCCGCCTGGACGAGCACCTGCGCGAGGAAACGGGCCTTCCGGTTTCGGTCGCCGAGGACCCGCTCACCTGCGTCGCCATCGGCACGGGCCGAGCGATGGAAGATCCCATCTATCGCGGCGTGCTGATGACCGCGTGATCCACGCGAAGGCAAGCCAGAAGGGACTGTAAGCCATGGCGCCTCCCTCTTCGCGCCGTTCGGGCTTTTCGAAGAAGGCGCAGTATTCGCTGTTCACTGGCTACTTGCTGGCCTGTGCGGGCGTTTTGCTGGGCTTCGGATTGCTGGCGCTCTCGCTGTGGCAGCCGGGCGCCTTTTCTCCCCTGCGCGGCGCGGCTACCGACGTGGTCGCGCCCGCGGGCGAGCTCGGCGCGGTAACGCGGGCGGGCTCGCAGGGATTCTTTGCAGGCATCGCGGGCTATTTCAACGCCGGCATGCAGAACGACGAGCTGCGGCGCGAGGTGGAGATCGCCCGCATCCGCCTAGCCGAGGCAGATGCAGTCAAAGCCGAGAACCAACGGCTCAAGGGCCTGCTTGGGCTCAGCGAGGCCGAATCCAAGCCGATCGCGGTCGCGCGGCTCGTCGGATCGACCGCCACCAGCGGGCGGCGCCATGCCTATATCAGCGCCGGCGCTAATGATGGGGTGCAACCCGGAATGCCGGTTGTCTCCGAGCGCGGCGTGATCGGCCGGGTGCTTGAGACCGGGCGCAATTCCGCGCGTGTGCTGCTGCTCACCGATAGCGAGAGCGTGCTGCCGGTGCGCCGCGCCGCCGACAATGTGATCGCCTTTGCCGAAGGACGCGGCGACGGGCTGCTACGCATTCGCCTCGTCAATCTCGGGGTGAACCCGCTGAAGGTCGGCGACCTGATGGTGACGAGCGGCGCGGGCGGTTATTATCGCTCCGGCGTCGCGGTTGCGGTCATTGCCAAGATTATCCCCGACGGCGGCATCGCGCAGCTGATTGCCGAACCGGGCGCGACCAATTACGTCGCGGTCGAGCCGATTGCCCAGGCCGCCGCGGTCGAGGCGCTTGATGCCGCGGAGCAGCCGAGCCCCAAACCTTCAGCCTCGCCCTCTTCCAAGCCCGCCCCCTCGCCCGCCGCGCTCGAAACGGTGGACTGATGGAGCGGCTCGACCCCCGCGCCCGCTCGGATATCTACGGCAGTCGCATCAACCGCGCGCCCTCGCCGCTGCGCGCGCGCAGCGTGCCCTATATCACCATCATGCTGGGTTCGGTTGTGCCGGTGCTGTTGATCGCCGACCTCATGCCACTCACCCCGTCCTTGGGCTTCCTGATGCTACTTGCATGGCGGATGGTGCGTCCGGGTCTGCTCCCGCTTTGGGCTGGCGCGCCGCTTGGCGCTTTCGACGATCTCGTCAGCGGCCAGCCTTTCGGCAGCGCGATCCTGCTGTGGTCGCTGGCGATGATCGCGATCGAAATCATCGAGACACGCTTTCCCTGGCGCGGGTTCTGGCAGGACTGGTTCACCGCCAGCACTATCGCCGTCATTTACTGGCTGGTTTCACTGCTCGTCTCGGGCGCGAGCCTGACACCGGAAATGCTCCTCGTGGCGTTGCCGCAGGCCTTGCTGTCGGTGCTGCTCTATCCGATAATCGCGAGGCTGGTTGCCGGACTTGACCGCTTCCGGCTCGCCCGTGCGCGGAAGCTTGATTGATGAAGATCCCGTTCCTCGGCGATGGGCCAGGACGCACTCCCCGGTTGATCAGCGCGTCAATCCTGCGCAGCACGTTTGAGCGTCGCTCAGTGGTCATCGGCGCGTTTCAGGGCAGCATCGGCGTGCTGCTCGCGCTGCGGCTCGGCTACCTCTCGATCGCCGAGAACGAAAAGTATCGCCTCGAATCCGAGAGCAACCGGGTCAACCTCACCCTGGTTCCGCCGCGCCGGGGCTGGATCCTCGACCGCGACGGCGCGCCGCTCGCATCCAACCGCGCGGACTTCCGCGTCGATCTTATCCCCGAGCGTCTTCAGAACGCCAATGAGACGATCGACCGGCTCGGCGCATTGCTGTCGCTTGAGCCCTCACGCATCGCCGACATCAAGGACAGGGTCGCCGTGGCGCGCGGGTTCCAGCCGGTTGAGGTGTCGAGCGGCCTCAGATACGAACAGTTCGCGGCCTTGAGCGTGCGGCTGCCCGAGTTCCCCGGCGTCGTGCCCCAGCGCGGCTTCTCGCGATCATACCCGACCGCCTCAAGCGTGGGGCACTTGTTGGGCTATGTCGGGCCGGCGTCTGCCGAAGAATTCGAGAAGGACCCCAACCCGCTGCTCATCACGCCGGGCTACAAGATCGGCAAGGACGGTCTGGAAAACCAGTTCGAGAAGGAATTGCGCGGTGTCCCCGGCGCGCGGCGGGTCGAGGTGACCGCCTCTGGCCGGATCGTGCGCGATCTCGAGACACGCGAGGACGTGCAGGGCCAGCCCGTGCGCCTCACCATCGATGGCCCGCTTCAGGACTATGCCGCACGCCGCATCGGCCTCGAAAGCGGCTCAGTGGTGATCATGGATTGTCGCTCCGGCGACCTGTTGTGCATGGCCTCGATGCCGAGCTTCGACCCCAATTCCTTCTCCGATGGGATCGGCGGGGTGGAATATGCGATGCTGCGCGACGATGACCGGGTGCCGCTGCGCAACAAGGTGCTGAAGGGCCTCTACCCGCCAGGCTCGACGGTCAAGCCGATGGTCTCGATGGCGCTGATGCAGGCTGGGGTCGATCCTGACGAGACTGTTTTCTGCGGCGGGGGTTTGCGCGTGGGCAACCGCGTGTTCGGCTGCTGGAACCGGCGCGGGCACGGCACGGTCGACATGGCCAAGGGCATCTACCAGAGCTGTGACGTCTATTTCTATTCGATGGCTCAGCGGGTCGGCATGGACCCGATCGCGGCAATGGCGCGGCGCTGCGGGATGGGTCAGGAATTCCCGCTCCCCGTCACCAGCCAGTTCTACGGCACCGTGCCCGATCCGGCTTGGAAATTGAAGAAGTTGGGGAGCGAGTGGCAGGCCTTCGACACCGTCAACGCCACCATCGGCCAAGGTTACATGCTCGCAAACCCCTTGCAGCTTGCGGTGATGGCCTCGCGCATAGCCACGGGACGCCACGTGATGCCGCGCCTGACCCTCGACACCAAGCCCAAGGGCTTTGACAACATCGATTTCCCCATCGACCAGGTCGAATATGTCAGGAAGGCAATGAGCGACGTCGTCAATGGCCCCGGTACCGCAGGGCGCGCGCGCCTGCCAATCGATGGCACGCTGATGGCGGGCAAGACCGGCACCGCGCAGGTCGTCTCGCTCTCGATCTCGAACGGCAAGTCTGGTCCGTGGAAGTACCGCGACCACGGGTTGTTCATCTTCTTTGCTCCCTATGACAACCCGCGTTATGCCGGTGCCGTGGTGATCGAGCATGGCGGCGGGTCGGGCTCGGCCTATCCGATTGCGCGCGACGTGATGACCTACCTGTTCGATCCGACCAAGGGGCTTGAGTCGCTCTCCGCGCTAGAGGCGGGGTGGGGCGGCACCGCGCAGCAGCGGCTGGAGGCGCGCTATGCCGCCTATGCCGCCGCGCGCGGGGCAAGCGTCAGCCGACCGCCGCGCCGCGACGAGGAAATTTTCGACCGCGTCGAGGCCGAGGCACGCCGCGCCGCGACCCAGACCGATGCGATTGCCGACCAGGTCATTGCACCGCGTCCCGAGGCCAACCCTTCGGGCACGCCCAGGGGCACCGCCGCCGAGCCGCAAGCCGCTGCCCCGGCGGCGCCTGCCCCGCCGCCTGCACCCGCGCCTGCTCCGCAGATCAGCCAATGAACACGCTTGGCGCCCGCGGGATTGTCCCAGCCCCCATCGCCCGTCTCCCATGGGAGATGCTGATCCCGCTGGTGCTGCTGACCAGCTTCGGCGGGCTGGTGCTCTATTCGGCGGGCGGCGGGGCGATGCAGCCCTACGCCCTGTCGCACTTTATCCGCTTCCTCGTCTTTGCGGTGATGGCCGGCATGATCGCCTCGCTCCCGCGCGATGCGGTGCGGATGCTGACCTATCCTGCATACACCGGCGTTCTCCTCCTGCTGCTCGCGGTCGAGGTGGTCGGACAGGTCGGCGGCGGGAGCCAGCGCTGGCTCGAGTTAGGGCCGATCCGCATCCAGCCTTCCGAGCTGATGAAGCCAGCCGTGGTGCTGGCAATGGCGCGCTTCTACGAGACGCTGCCCTCTGGCATGATCGGCTCGTGGCGCTCAGTCCTGCCTTCGGGGATGCTGATCGTCCTCCCCATCGGCCTTGTCCTCCTCCAGCCCGATCTCGGCACCTCGGTCGCGATCGCCTTTGGCGCAGTGGTGGTGATGTTCCTCGCCGGGCTTCCCTTGTGGTGGTTTCTCACCGCTGCCGGAGCGGGCATTGCAGCGATGCCGCTCGTCTATTTCTTCGCGCTCCATGATTACCAGCGCGCGCGGGTGACGACCTTCCTCGATCCTGAGAGCGATCCGCTGGGCGCGGGCTATCATATCGCCCAATCGAAGATCGCGATCGGATCGGGCGGGATCTTCGGCAAGGGTTTCAACAACGGCACCCAGAGCCATCTCAACTACCTGCCCGAGCCGCACACTGATTTTGTCTTCGCCTCGATGGCCGAGGAGTGGGGTCTGATGGGCGGGATCTTCGTGCTGGTCATGTACATGCTGATCCTGCGCTGGGGCTGGAAGGTCGCGAGCGAGGCGCAGGACCGCTTCTGCTCGCTCCTTGCCGCCGGCGCGGCCGCCACGATTTTTTTCTACATCGCGATCAACCTGTTGATGGTGATGGGCATGGCGCCGGCCAAGGGCATTCCCCTGCCGTGGATGAGCCACGGGGGATCGTCGATGATGACCAACATGATCTGCGTAGGCCTGCTCATGATGGTCGACCGCTGGAACCGCGCCGCCCCGCGCCGGGGTCTTTCAATATGAGGGCGATCTGACGGCATTTTGTAGCCATTAGGCCCTTGCCACCAGAGCCGGACACGCTAAATGCAACGCCTCACGCGAATCGGGATACGGCCTTGGCCTTCCCTGCCGGTGTTTTCCGATGAGATCGGAATGGACGCATAGCTCAGTTGGTAGAGCAGCTGACTCTTAATCAGCGGGTCCTTGGTTCGAACCCAAGTGTGTCCACCATTTCCTCAATTTAGCCGATTGGTGTTTCAGCGCTGCAGGCTTGCTGTGCCGTGTTCATGTGGCTTGCTGAGCTTTGTACATTCGGTCCTGCCCGTTTCATCAACAAGCTGCTTATTGCCATCACACGCTGATGTGATAACATGTGCGAATGAACACATCACTCATCACACGCGTCCGCGAACTCGTCACATCGGGCGTCATGACCCGTGCTGGCCTTGCGCGGGCTTCCGGGCTCCACGCCAACACCTTGCGGGACTGCACCGAGGACAGCTGGAACCCCACTGCCGAGACCCTCGTCAAGCTCCACGCATTCCTCGCCGCCAATGCCGACAGGCCGGTGCTCGCCACCATCGACGAGATCATCGACGAGGCGCGTAACGGGCGCATGTATATCCTTGTCGATGACGAGGACCGCGAGAACGAGGGCGATCTCATCATCCCCGCGCAGATGGCGACGCCTCAAGCGATCAACTTCATGGCGATGTACGGGCGCGGGTTGATCTGCCTCGCGCTCACCAAGGACCGCGTGGATACGCTGGGCCTGCAGCCGATGAGCCGGAACAACAAGGAATCGATGCAGACCGCCTTCACGATCTCGATCGAGGCGAAGGAAGGCGTGACCACTGGCATCTCGGCCGCGGACCGCGCGCGGACCATCTCGGTCGCGATCGACGCGGCCAAGGGCGCGGACGATCTCGTCACCCCCGGCCATGTCTTCCCGCTGATGGCGCGCGACGGCGGCACGCTGGTGCGCGCCGGGCATACCGAGGCGGCGGTCGACATCTCGCGGCTCGCCGGCCTTAACCCAAGCGGCGTGATCTGCGAAATCATGAACGAGGACGGGACCATGGCCCGGCTTGACGATCTGATCACTTTCGCGCGCAAGCATGACATGAAGATTGGCACGATCCGCGATCTCATCGCCTACCGGATGCGCAACGACCACCTGGTCGAGCGCCTCAGCGAGCGCGCCTTCACCTCGGACTACGGCGGCCAGTGGCGGATGATCACTTACCGCGACCGCGTAGCGGGGAGCGAGGCCTATGTCCTTCAGAAGGGCCACGTGATCCCCGGCGAGCCTACCCTCGCCCGCGTCCACCCGATCTCGGTCTTCGACGACTTGCTGGGCGCCCCAGGGCCGAGAAAGCGCACCCTCCAGCGCGCCATGCAGGCGATCGGCGCGCACGGTTCGGGCGTGATCGTGATTCTCACCGGCCGCGTCGGCACCGGCGCATGGTCGCCCAGCGAGGAACTGCGCAACATCGGCATCGGCTCGCAGATCCTTGTCGATCTCGGCATTTCCGAGATGGTGCTGCTCTCCAACAGCCGCCCCGATTACGTCGCGATCGAGGGCTACGGCCTCACCATCACCGATTTCCATCCCATTCCGGAGTGAATCCCTATGGCCGACATCCTCATCGTCGAAGCGCGCTTCTACGCTCACCTCAACGACATGCTGATCGCCGGTGCCCGCGCCGCGCTTGAGGCCCAGAGCCACAAGGTCGAGGTGCTGACTGTCCCCGGCGCGCTCGAAATTCCCGGCGCGATCGCGCTTGCAGCGGAAGCCGACCGCTACGACGCCTATGTCGCCATCGGCGTGGTGATCCGGGGCGAGACCTACCACTTCGAGATCGTCGCTGGCGAAAGTGCGCGCGCGATCATGGCATTGACCATGGATGGTATCGCCATCGGCAACGGTATCCTTACGGTCGAGAACGAAGCGCAGGCGCTGGTCCGCGCAGATCCTGCGCAGAAGGACAAGGGCGGCGAAGCGGCCAAGGCGGCGCTCGCGCTGATGGCGCTGCAGGAGCGCTTTAGGCGGTAAGTCCCGCAGGCTTGCTCGTCCCGTTGCGGGGCACTGCTGCCACTACGTAGTTTCCCTCTGTAGATTTGCGTAAGGCATTAAGGTGATATCCGACCAGCTTCTGCTGTCGAGGGTCGCCGGGTGCAGGTAGCAAGCCTATCACGCTTTTTTGGGATTCGACCTTGTACAACCCTGACCCGACCATGCCGGAAAGCTCCGGCGTGCTGACTATTCTTGCAGCTTTGGAAGAACAACTCGCCGCGCTCGACCGCATCGGGTCGCATATCGCCGCGGCGCATTGCGATGCCGCGATCCAACAGTTGCGCCTAGATCACGCGCGGCGCTGACGGAGCCCTAGCGTCATTTCACTCGTGAAAAGAGATCACTACGTAGTACCCCGCGAAGCCAGAGAGGTTTGACCTGCGTAAGATAAGTTAGCCGTTCGCTTAACGAGCTGGCGCTTCACCAGGGGGGGGGTTTGGCAACATGAATTTCGGGGCCGGAGAATATGCGCAGAGCGCGGGCGCTCCCGGTGCGGAGTCGCTGTTTCAGCCGCTGGCTGATGAGCTGATCGCCATTGCGGCGCGCCTGCGCGGCGCCGCCGAAGGTGTGCCGCCTGCCGCTGACGCCGAGAGCCAAAGCCAGTCGCGCCCGCCCCGCTCCACCCGCAGTGCCCTCGCCCTCGCCCGCAAGACTTATGCACTGCGGCGTAAGCGGGCGGCAATTTTCGGCAATCCCGACCTGTTTGGCGAACCAGCTTGGGATATCCTGCTCGACCTGTTCATCGCAGACGGCGAAGGCAAGACCGTGTCGGTGTCGAGCGCGTGCATCGGTTCGGCCGCGCCCGCCACCACCGGCCTGCGGTGGCTGGGGGTGCTGGCCGATGAAGGCCTGGTGGTGCGCGAGAACGATCAGGAAGATCATCGCCGCGTAATGGTCAGGCTC
>JBBRUU010000093.1:0-11504 GCA_038247515.1 Sphingomonadales bacterium | reverse complement strand
GGGAACACCGCCTCGGGCCAGCTTTCCAGCTCGCCTAGGGTAAACCAGCGGTGCTGCGTCATCAGCTGCTGTTCAAGGACGGTGTGGCCACTGGTGTCGACCCGCGCCTCGGCAACGCGGACCAGAAAAAAGCGTTCGTATGCCTGCACCAGCTCGCCTTCGACTGTGACGAATTCGGGTGTCATCCGCGCAATTTCGCGGCCCAGATCGGCGACGATGATCCCGGTTTCTTCAAAGAGCTCGCGCCGCGCGGCCTTCCGGAAGCTCTCACCCGGCTCGCACTCTCCGCCCGCCGTCACCCAGAACGGATCGCGCCCCGGCACGTCATAGCGGAACATCAGTGCGCGCCCTTCAGGATCAAGCACGATCAGCCGCGCCGCACGGCGCAGGCGCAGAGAAGGGTTGAGCGCCACGCCTAAACCTGTGGCACGCCCGCCTTTATCGCCACGGCATGCACCCGCCCGCCGACGATGTCGCCGAGCGCCGCGATCACCGCGCGCTGGCGGGCGAGGCGGTTCAGGCTCGCAAATGCCGCTGCGTCGATCTCGATCGTGAAGTGCGATTCGCCCGAGCCGTCGTCGCCCATGTGGCCCGAATGCTTGCCGCTGTCGTTGATGATGTCGAGCCGGCTCGGCGCGAAGGCCTCGGTCAGCAGCTCATGCATTTCCTCGGAGACGGTCATCACGGATTTCCTTTTTCGCAAGCGTTCAGTGGCAATTCGGGCTTGGAACTTGGGACGCCCGTAGCCATTCTAAATCCGCTATGTCTTCACCACGATTCCACGGCCGCGTCGAGAGCGGCGGGCGATGCTGCGATGCGCCCGGCTGCCGCGAGGACGGCGAATTCCGCGCGCCCGGACGCCGCCCCCACGGCTTTGACGGGCCGGGCGAGTGGCGCTGGTTTTGCTTGCAACATGTACGCGAGTTCAATGCAGGCTATGACTGGTTTGACGGCATGAACGCCGACGAGATCTTCGCCGCGCAGTCGCCGATCGCCGGCTGGCAGACCGAGAGCCGGGTGTTCCGCCCCACCGCCGGGATCCACGATGCGCCGCGCTGGGCCGATTATGCCGACCCCCTCGATGCCATCTCGGCCCGCGCGCGGGGCCTGCGCGAGCGTGCCGAGGGGCGGGCGCGCACGGCGACGTTCGTCGTTCGCTTCTCGCCCGACGAAGCCCGCGCGCTCGAGGTGATGGGATTGGGCTCGGAAACCGACCGCACGCGTCTGCGGCGCCGCTATTCGGAGCTGGTGCGCCGCTACCACCCCGACCGCAACGGCGGGGATCGCCGTCACGAGACGCAGCTTACCGCGGTGGTCGAAGCGTATCAGTTGCTCAAGAAGAGCGCGGCGCTGGCCTGATCACCCTGCAATTGCGGCTTCTTCAGCGCCGTGGTCGTACCACACGCAGATGGTGTTCCTGGCGTTCATGACGCCGCCTGCTTGATGATCTTGGCGTCGATGGCGTTGGCCTGTGCATAGGCGGGGCGCTGCGTGATCCGCTCGACATAGGCGCGGAAACTCGGGCGCTCGGGGATCGATCCGAACCGCAGGCCCCAGACAAACTGGCTGCCCACGTAGGTGTCGGCCATCGTGAAGCGGTTGCCGGCGATGAAGTCGTTCTGCGAGAGCCACGTGCCGAGCGCGTCGATGGTCAGGTTAAAGCTGCCAAAGCCGGCCTGGCCTTGCTTGCCCTCGGGCACTTCCCATTTAAACGAGCGCGCGATGAGGGATTGCTCCAATGGCCCTGCGGCAAAGAACAGCCAGCGGAAATAGGCGGCTTTCTCGTGCGCATCGGGCAGCAGGCCTTTGCCCGGGTGGGTCTCGGCAAGGTAATGGTTGATCGCCGCACATTCGGTGACGACGTGGTCATGGCGCCCCCCACTCTCATTGGCATGATGGTGAACCAGCGCGGGCACCTTGTTCATCGGGTTGATGGCCGTGAAGCTGTCGGGCCGACTTGCCCAGGTAAACACCACCTGTTCGTAATCCGCGCCGGCCTCATGCAGCGCCCAGCGTGATATCTGCCCGCGGCTCATGGCGACGGTGTAGAAGGTGAATTCGGCCATTGGTGTGCTCTCCCCCGGAATGTCTCAATTCTGCCGGACCGCCCAGCGCAAGGTGCGGCCCATCCCCCACGTCGCGGCGCGTGCGGGGAGGGCGGTCAGCATCGGGCGCTGGAGCCCCAGCATGGTGCGCGCGAAAGGCGGCAGCATCGCCACCGAATCGGCGGTGATCATCGTCTGCACGGCGCGCGGCGCGCCTTGGGGACGCTGGTTGAGGACCAGCTGCGCGATCTCGCGCGCCTCGGGCGAGGTGGCAAGGTCGTGGCGCAGGGTGCGGAAGATCTTGTCAGCCTCGGCGCGGGTCTCGGGCACCGGATCAGCACCCAACGCGCGGGCGATGACGGCGAACTGGCGGTAATACTCGTCCTGCTCGGCGACCGGCATTCCGGGGCGCACATGGCGGATGTAGCCTGCAAGGAAGCTCTGTGCCTCGGTCACGTGGACCCAGGCGAGGGTACGCGGGTTGGTCGCCTCGTAGCGCGTGCCATCGGGAAGCGTGCCCCCGACCTTGGCATGGATGCGATTGACCCGGCCGATCGCCTTCATCGCCTCGTCGCGGTGGCCAAAGGTGGTGACCGCGATGAAGCGCGCGGTGCGCTGGAGCCGCCCGTGCATATCCTCGCGGAAGTTCGAATGATCGAGCACGCCTTGCAAGGCATGGGGGTGGAGCATCTGCAACAGCAGCGCGCGCACCCCGCCGGTCATCATCCCCACAAGATCGGCATGGACCAGCCGGATCGGCGTATCGCGCGCGAACAGGGCCTCGTCCGACGGCGGCGTGGGTGTCTGGCCCTTGCTCGCATCGTGGAAAAGCCCACGCACCTGATTGATCAATTTGAGGCGCAGCGATTCGATGGGGTCGGCCATGCCTTGGCATATAGGGACGATCCGCCCGCATCGCCAACCGGACTCGCCAAAATGCGAGGCCATGCGGCCAAACCTGTGCTTGCAGGTCAGCCTCATGCGTTCTAACCGATCCCGGCAATGACTTCATCCAACCGCTCCACTGTCGCCGGCGCCAACGCCTTGCCCAACCAGCCCGACACCACGGTCAATGTCCGTGAAACCTTCGGCATCGATGTCGATTGGCAGGTCCCCGCCTTCAGCCACGCCGACGAGCATGTGCCCGAGATCGACGGCGCCTATGTGTTCGATCCGGACACGACGCTGGCGATCCTTGCAGGCTTTGCGCATAACCGCCGCGTCATGGTGCAGGGCTACCACGGCACCGGCAAATCGACCCACATCGAACAGGTCGCAGCCCGGCTCGGCTGGCCGAGCATCCGCGTCAACCTCGATGCGCACATCAGCCGTATCGACCTGATCGGGCGCGATGCGATCGTGCTCAAGGACGGGTTGCAGGTCACCGAGTTCAAGGAAGGTATCCTGCCCTGGGCGCTCCAGCACCCGGTCGCACTGACCTTCGACGAATACGACGCGGGCCGCCCCGACGTGATGTTCGTAATCCAGCGCATTCTCGAATTCGATGGCCGCCTGACGCTGCTCGATCAGAACCGCGTGATTACGCCCAACCCGTGGTTCCGCCTGTTCGCGACGACCAATACCGTCGGCCTCGGCGACACCTCGGGCCTTTATCACGGCACGCAGGCGATCAACCAGGCGCAGATGGACCGCTGGAACGTGGTCGTCGCGCTCAACTACCTCGCCCCCGAGGTCGAGCAGCAGATCGTCAAGTCCAAGACCCCGGACGCGGACGACAAGCTGATCGCCGACATGGTCAAGGTTGCCGAGCTGACCCGCCAAGGCTTCATCAACGGCGACATCTCGACCGTGATGAGCCCGCGCACCGTCATCACCTGGGCGCAGAACGCGGCGATCTTCGGCTCGGTCGGTTTCTCGTTCCGGTTGAGCTTCCTCAACAAGTGCGACGAGGCCGAGCGCTCGCTGGTGGCCGAGTACTACCAGCGCGTGTTCGGGCAGGACCTGCCGGAAGGCGCCGCAAAAAAGCGCTAGATGATGCGGGGGGCGCTGCTGCTGGCTCTGGCCTTCGCCGCCCCTTCCGCTGCGCAGCAGGCCGTGCCAGCAACACCGCCTGCGCCTGCGCCTACGCCTACAGTGCGCGCCGTGCCGATGCCGCCGCGCGGCCACCCCGAACCGGTGCGCTTCCAGCGGGCCAACACCGCCGACATTCCGCAAGCAGCCACGGACGAAGGCCGTAGCGGCACTGCGACCTAGGTTGCGCGCGTGGGTGCTGACAGCAAACTCATCGCGTTGGAAATCAAGGAAAGAAGCGGCTCGGCTGCCACCGACGATGCGGTGCGCCTGCGGGCGGAAACCTTGTGGTATCTGGCTGCGACCGACTAGGCAGGCAAGGCAGGCAAGCCAGGCAAGGCACGATCGACATTCGCTTGAGCTATGCCCGCCACGATTCTGACAGTCCGGGCGGCGGGATCGTCACTTACACCTGCGGCGATCTGGTGCGCGAGTGGGACTGGTTCACCGCTGCCAATGCCGGCCGGCGCAAGCTGTTCTGGCCGCACAACGCCTACACCTTGCTCGCCGCGATGATGGCCATGCAGGACGGTGTGACACAGAGCGCCGAGCAACGGCTGTCCCCGCGCAAGGCGCGCGCGACGCAACGGCTGTCCCCGCGCAAGGCGCGCGCGACAATGTGGGCTGCGCTCATCAAGCGCTACCGCAAAGCGCCCGGGCGGTTGATGCCCGACAAGGTCGATCGGCCGGTCGCCTATGCCAATCTTGTCAATTCATTCTGACCGCTTGCAGCCCAGTGTCCTAGGCTGATAACACAGCCTCCGACATGGCGCTGTTCGACCGATTCTGGAAAGGCTCTCGCTCCGGCGCTCCGGATGGAGCGGGCGCGCCTGCGGGGTTCTTCCCGCTCTACGAATCCACCCGTCCGTTCGATGATGAGGACGATGACGATCCTCGCCCGCGCGGCACGGGCGCGCCCGATTACGACGCGTGGGACGCCAAACTTGGCCTCCTAGACGAGGCGCTGGACGTCGCGGAAAAGCGCCGCTGCAGGTGGTGGCAGCGCGATTACTGGCGCGAGCGCTCGAAGTTGTGGTGGACGGGGCGGGGATTGCTCGCCTGTTTCGCCACCTTCGCACTGCTGGTCGCCTGGCTGACCGTCACCGCGCCGCTTTCGAAAAGCCTTGAGCCGATCGCCGCGCCGCAGGTGACGCTGCTCGCCAGTGACGGTACGCCAATCGCGCGGCAGGGGGCGGTGGTCGAGGCTCCGGTCAAGGTCGCCGACCTGCCGCCGCACGTGGTGCAGGCCTTCATCGCCATCGAGGACCGGCGCTTTTATTCGCACTGGGGCATCGACCCGCGCGGCATCGCCCGGGCGGCGTGGACGGGATACGGCGGCGGATCGACGATCACCCAGCAGCTCGCCAAGTTCACCTTCCTGACGCCCGAACAGAGCCTTACCCGTAAAGCCCGCGAGGCGCTGATCGCGGTGTGGCTGGAAAGCTGGCTGACCAAGGACGAGATCCTCGAGCGGTATCTGTCCAACGCCTATTTCGGCGACAACCAGTATGGTCTGCGGGCCGCAAGCTTGCATTACTTCTACCGCCAGCCCGAAAAGCTGCGCCCTGAACAGGCGGCGATGTTAGCGGGGCTGTTGCAAGCCCCATCGCGGTTTGCGCCGACCAGGCATTACGACAAGGCCCGTGCGCGCATGGATCTGGTGGTCAAGTCGATGGTCGACGAAGGTTACCTCACCGCTGCCGAGGCCGCGCGGCTGCCCGATCCCCGCATCGACGTGCGCACGCGCGACGATAACCTTCCGACCGGCACATACTTTGCCGACTGGGCGCTGCTGCTGGCGCGTGAGGGGATGGAGGCGGGCTATTCGCGCGCGGCGCTCACCACCACGCTGGATTCGCGGCTTCAGGCGCTGGCGAGCCGGATCGTCGCGCGCGCGCCGCTTGGGCCAAAGGACGGGGGCGCTCAGGTCGCTCTGGTGGCGATGCGCCGGAACGGCGAAGTCGTGGCTGTGGTGGGCGGGCGAAATTACGCCAAATCGCCCTTCAACCGCGCCACGCAGGCGCGCCGCCAGCCGGGATCGACCTTCAAGACCTTCGTCTATCTGACCGCGCTCGAGAACGGATGGGACAGCAACGACACCATCCCCAACACGCCGATCACGCAAGGCAGCTACCGTCCCAAGAACGCGCGCGAGGCCTATTCCCGGACAATCACGCTTGAGGACGCTTTCGCCCAGTCGAGCAATGTCGCAGCAGTGCGCTTGTTTCAGGCGGTGGGGAGCGACAAGGTGATCCGCACAGCACGCCGCCTCGGCATCACCGCGCCAATGGCCGAGGGCGATCCGAGCCTTGCGCTGGGCACCTCGTCGATGACCCTGATGGAGCTGACCGCCGCCTATGCGGGGATCGCGGCCAATCAATACCCGGTCAAGCCCCACGCCTTTGCGCGCGGCGAGCAGGGGTGGTGGGAATGGCTGACGACCCGCAAGGATTCGATGTCCGGCGGCATTCATTCCGACCTTGAGGCAATGCTGCGCGCGACGATCAACCGCGGCACCGGGCGCAATGCGGCGCTGCCGGTGGCCAACTTCGGCAAGACCGGCACGACGCAGGATTACCGCGACGCGCTGTTCGTGGGCTATGCGGGCGACCTTGTGGTGGGCGTGTGGATCGGCAACGACGACAACTCGCCGCTGAACGGCGTCACCGGTGGAAGCCTGCCCGCCAAGATCTGGCGCGACTTCATGCGCGGCGCGCTCAGCCTTGAGGCGGCACCCGCGCCTGAGGCCGACACCTCGCCCGATCCCGAAGGCCCCGTGCAGCCGCTCGACGTGCTCGAAGGGCAGGAAATCCCGATCGGGCAGAATGGCACGACGCTTAGGATCGAAGGCAATGGCGTGACGCTGAGCCAGCCCGGCATGCCGGTCGAGGTGCGAGTCGGCGAGGGCGGGGTGGTGGTGCAGCCCTCGGCTGCGCCCCCACCCGCTCCCAGTCCGCCGCCGCTCTAGTCTGGCAGATCACACCATCAGGATGTTCATGACCGCCGTTGCAATCGGCCGCGTGCGGTCGTTCTGCCAGGCCTCGACGGTGATATTGGCGTTGCGCCGCCCGAGCCGGGTGATGCGCCCTACCGCAAAGCTTGCCTGCGATTTGCCCGCGGCAAGGTATTGGACAGTGATGTTGATCGGCTTGAGCAGCGGGTCACGCCCCGCCGCCAGCAAAGCGGTGCGCAGCGCGGCATAGCCCGCGTTTTCGAGCAGGCCTGCTGTTGCTCCGCCGTGAAAGTGCTGCGGACGACCTTCGACCATCGGGCCGAAATCGACCGTCAGCACCGGCAATCCCCCATCGTGTTCGCCGGTCAGGACGATGCCGAGCGAGCGAGCATAGGCGGGCAGGTCCAATTGCTCACTCATCGCCGCCGGACCCGTCAAGCGCCGGGTTCTGCGCCGGATTCTTTTGGCGCGGATCGGTGCCGATGGTCATGAAGCTGCCAGCGATATGGGCGACCGGGTCCTCGATATTGTCGTCATAGGCGATGCCGCGCACGAAGGCGGCGGACCGCGTGATGCGGTAGCATTCTACCCGGCCGCGCACGCTCGCCCGCTCACGCGCGGGGCGCTGGTAATCGACGCGCAGGTCGAGCGTCGCGACCGGATTGAAGGTGCGGGCCGTCTGCCAGATCGCCATTCCGCTCGCCATGTCCATCAGGCTGATGATCGGGCCGGAAGCGAGCACGGGCCGGCTGCGGTCGCCCAGCAGGTCCTCGCGCCACGGCAGTTCGAGCTCCACCCAGTTGTCGCCCTGATCGGTGAAGCGCAGGCCAAGCCAGCCGGTATGGCCGTGGCGGAAGAACCACTTGGACGCTTCGCGCGCGTCGAACCGGGCAGGGGGGGTGTTCATGGCGCGGTGCATAGGGGCGAGGGTGCGCGGGTGGCAATCACTGAATTATGAGCGACTACAGCACGCCCCCTGCCAGCCGGTCGATCGCACCTTGCAGGATCACCGCCGCAGCGTGCGCGTCGATGACGGCGGCGCGCTTGGCGCGGCTCATGTCCTGGCCGATCATTGCGGCCTCGGCAGCCTGTGTCGACCAGCGTTCGTCCCACAGCAAGATGGGGAGCGCGAAGGCCTCGGCGCAGTTACGGGCATAGGCGCGGGACGCCTGCGCGCGCGGGCCCTGGCTACCGTCCATGTTGCGCGGCAGGCCCAGCACGATGCCCTTGGCGCTGCGGCTGCGGATGAGCTGCGCGATGGTCTCGCGGTCGCGGCCCCATTTGCCGCGCTCGATCGTGGAGTTGTTAGTGGCAAAGCGCCATCCGGCGTCGCAGGTCGCGGTGCCGATCGTCTTGGTGCCGAGGTCGAGCCCGAGCAGCACGCCGCCCTCACCGAGCGCGCCCGCAAAACCGTGCGCGTCCTCGAAGATCAACGCGGGCTGTTGATTTACCGGGGCTTCCACGCGTCCGCCCGGCGGTTCACGTCGGCCTTGGTGTTCGCCCAGAACAGCGGGATGTCATAGACGTGGTAATTGTTCCCCGGCAGCACGTAGGAGCCCATTTCGGGCGGCGGGCCGATCAGCAACAGCCCGCGCTTGTCGCAGCGCGCAGGGACGAGGCCGGGGAGAAGTTCGCCCTTCGTCATGCTGTCGTCGGGCACCAGCGTGCCGAGATTGGCGCCGGCGGGAGCCGAGCCGCCGATCAGGCCGGTGAGCGGGTTGGTGCACAGCATCGGGTCGCTGCCCGGCGCCTTGCCGTCAAGCGCGGGGGTGCTGCCATAGGCGTCGAGCACCAGCGAAGGATCGGCGGGCTCGGCATAGCTCGACCAGCTGATCACGCAGGCGGTCTGGTCGGGCGCGGCGCAAGCGGGGAAGCCGATGACGGGCAAGTCGTGCAGGGTCGAGACCGGCCAGCCGATCACGTAGGCCGCCACCAGCCGCTGGGCGACGGGCGTGCCCTTCACCTCCTCGGCGAGCAGGCGCTTCAGGTGCAGCGCGCCTTGCGAATGGCCCGCAAGCACGATCGGCGTCTTGGGATCGACCGAGGATAGGAAGTAGCGGAACGCCTCGCGTACGTCGGCATAGGCGGCGCCGATCGCCTGCTTGCCCTCGGGCGCGGCGGTGAGGAAGGCGCCCATTGTTGCCTGACGGTAGCGCGGGGCCCAGATTTCGGTCGCGGCGTTGAAGGGGCTTGCCATCCCGCGCAGGTAGATGCGGGCGATGCGCTCGGCCTCGGGATCGCCGCCGTTCTCCAGCGGGGCATTCCAGCGTGCGCGATTGAGGTAGCTGGTGGGGTGGACAAAGAACACCGCGAAGCGCCGGGCCGGGGCGGCGGGCGAGCCGGGGATGGCAGTGCCGCCGGTCTGGGCATAGCTAGGCTGCCAGCGCGCGGGATCGTCCTTGCCGATGCCCGGGCGCGAATACCACAGCGAGGAGTCCTCGTAGGCGTTGGCGTCCAGCGGCTTGACGGGCGCAAACTTTGCCGAGGGCACCAGCGCGATCTCGGCGAATTCCTTCTGGAACAGCTCAAAGGCGATCCGGCCTCCGATCACGAGGGCGATCAGGATAGCGACGAGATAGAGAAATTTCTTAACCATTCCTGCAGGCTACCTTCGCGAGGTTACTTGGCTGCCGCGCCCTCGGCGAGCGGCGGGCGCAATGTCGTCCACGCACGCTTGGGGCGCATTCCCGAGAACCACGTCGCCGGGTTCCAGGTGGTCGATCCGTCGAGGCTGAAGGTGAGGAACTCCGCGCGCCCGCCAATATTGGCGAGCGGCACAGCGCCGCCCAGCCCGTTCTCGATTGCCGCCGCCCGGCTGTCGGCGCTTTGGTCGCGGTTGTCGCCCATCACGAATACGCTTTCTTCGGGGACGGTATAGGGGCCGTAGTCGTCCAGACTCTGATCCATGTAGTCGATGGTCAGATAGGTCGCGCCGTTGGGCAGGGTCTCGCGCCATGTCGGCGGAGCAAAGAAGTCCTTCCCGTCGGGGCCGGTCTCGCGGAACGCCTCGAAGGCGGTGAGGCACGGGCTGTCCTTGCAGAGCAGTTCAGGCTCGAAAGGCAGGCGCACCGGGGGCACAACCTCGCGCTTGATCGCCTTGCCGTTGAGGATGATCTGCCCGCCGCGCACTTCGATCGTGTCGCCCGGCAGCGCCACGACGCGCTTGATGTAGTCCTCGTCGCGGACCGGGTGCACCGGGATGACGATGTCGCCGTACTCGGGAGTATGCGGGATCACGCGCCAGTCGCTGCGCGGCAGCAGGTGGAAGCTCGCCGAGGCCCATGACCAGCCGTAGGGATACTTGCTCACCACCAGCCGGTCGCCCACCCACAGGGTCGGCATCATCGAGGTGGACGGGATGTAGAAGGGCTTGGCGATCAGGCTATGGAAGACCAGCACCGCCAGCAGCATCAGCGCAAGACCGCGAATTTCGGCAAGCCAGTCGACCTTCTCAGATGTCTCGGTCGCTTGCGTGGATTGGGTGGATGCCATGGAGAGGGTGGACCGCTTCAGAGAGGGATGGCTTCGATGATCACGAAGGCCTGCGCCCAGGGGTGATCGTCGGTGAGGGTCAGGTGGATGCGCGCCTCATGGCCGCTTGGCGTGATTTCTTCAAGCCGCAAAGCCGCCCCGCCGGTCAACGCAAGGGTGGGCGCGCCCGAGGGTGCGTTGACGACGCCGATGTCTTTCATGAACACGCCGCGCCTAAAGCCGGTGCCGACCGCCTTGGAGAACGCCTCCTTGGCGGCGAAGCGTTTGGCGTAGGTGCCCGCGATGGTGAACGGGCGGCGGCGGGCCTTGGCGATTTCGGTGGCGGTGAAGACGCGGTTCTCGAACCGCTCGCCATAGCGGGCCAGCGAATTGGCGATCCGCTCGATGTTGCAAAGGTCAGAGCCGGTGCCGATGATCACGACGGTTCCCCCAAACCGTCGCCCCGGACTTGACCCGGGGTCCCGCTAACGTGACTGCGGGCCGTCACTTGAACGCCCTCACTATGACCGCCGCGAGCAGTGCTACCGCCGTGACGTGGAGCATCACCTGCGCCTTGAACAGCGGATGCGCAAAGTCGCCTTTGGCTATCTTCAGCGCGCCGCCAAATCCGAAGATCTGCAAAGCGACCCAGCCGACCGCGAAGACCACCATTACCCCGGTATTCAGCGCAAAGCCGAGAAAGCCGATCGCGAGCAGGAACAGCCCGGCGGCAGCAAGACCCCAGCGCTGCTGTTCGCCGGTCAGCGTTGAACGCTCGCGTTCGGCCAAAGTCAGCGCGCCTCGTCCATCAGCTCGCGCATCCGGCGGATCGCGTTTTCGAGGCCGACAAACACTGCCTCGCCGATCAGGTAGTGGCCGATGTTGAGTTCCGCGATCTGCGGAATGGCGGCGATCGGCTGGACGTTCTCGAAGGTGAGTCCGTGGCCGGCGTGCGGCTCGATCCCGTTCTTGGCGGCGAGCGCGGACATGTCGGCGATGCGGCG
>JBBRUU010000092.1:0-11508 GCA_038247515.1 Sphingomonadales bacterium | reverse complement strand
CTGCGCGCGCGCTTCGGTGCCGATCACGCTTTGAAAATTGCGCACCATTTCAGGGTAGGGATGCGGGCCAGCCGCCGTGCCGATGATGTAGAAGGTGTCGTGGACGTTCGCGACCCAATCGCGCAGCCCCTCGTTCATCGCGTCTTTCAGCGTCGCGCCGCCGCTGGTGACGGGGATCACCTCGGCGCCAAGCAGCTTCATGCGGAACACGTTGGGCGATTGGCGCTTCACGTCCTGGGCGCCCATGTAGATCACGCAAGGCAGGCCGAAGCGCGCGCAGACGGTCGCGGTCGCCACGCCGTGCTGACCCGCGCCGGTTTCGGCGATGATCCGGGTCTTGCCCATGCGCATGGCGAGCAGGATCTGGCCGATGCAATTGTTGATCTTGTGCGCGCCGGTGTGATTGAGCTCGTCGCGCTTGAACCAGACCTGCGCGCCGAAACCTTCATGCGCGCTGGCGCGCAGTTCCTCGGTGAGGCGCGGCGCAAAGTAGAGCGGGCTCGGGCGGCCCACGTAATGCTCCATCAGGTCGTCAAACTCGGCCTGGAACGCCGGATCGGCCTGCGCCTTGCGGTATTCACGCTCGAGATCGAGCACCAGCGGCATGAGTGTCTCAGCGACATAGCGTCCGCCGAACTGGCCGAAATGGCCGCGGTCGTCAGGTTGATTGCGGAACGAGTTAGCCAAGGGATTAAGGTGCGTGTTCATAGGCGGGCGGCTTTGCAGAAGGCGGCGATTCTGTCCACGTCCTTGATGCCAGGCCCGCGCTCGACGCCCGAGGAGGTATCGACCAGCGGTGCGCGCGTCAGGCGAATGGCCTCGCCGACATTGGCAGGGGTTAGCCCGCCGGCAAGGCCCCATGCCAGCGGGGCCTGCCATCCGGCGAGCAGGCTCCAGTCGAACGCGGTGCCATTGCCGCCGGGGAGCGAGGAGGCGGGCGCATCGAGCAGCACGCGGTCGGCCGCGCCCCGGAAGCGCGCGGCTTCGGCAAGGTCGGCGGCGTCCTTTACCGCGAGCGCCCGCCATGCCTCGATCCCGGTCTCGGCGCGGAAGCGGGCGAGGGCATCGGGGGTCTCGGCGCCGTGGAACTGCACCACGTCCGGCGCGATCGTGCGCACTGCTTCGGCGAGATCGCCGGGTGCAGGGTTCACCAGCAGCAGCACCGCCTTCACGTGAGCGGGCAACAATCTGCGAAGCTGCGCGGCGTCGGCGAGCGACAGGTGGCGCGGGCTCTTGGCGAAGTGGACGAAGCCGACATGGCTCGCCCTCGCCAACACCGCAGCGGCGAGGGTTTCGGGCGTCGAAATGCCGCAGATTTTTACAAGAGTACCGGTCATGGCCGCGCGCTTTACGCGGCCCCGAGCCGCTTTTCCAGCACCACGAAAGTCACCGGCGGATCGCGCAGCACCGGGAAGGGGCGGGTCTCGCCGGTGAAGACATAGCCGCGCCGTTCGTACCACGCGATGAGGCTCGCACGGCTTTCGATTACGGTCATTTCCATCGCCGCGATGCCAGCTTTGCGGGCATGGTCCTCCGCCGCATCGAGCAGCCGGCGTCCAAGGCCCGCCGATTGCAGCGCGGGCAATACGCACAGCATCCCGAGATAGCCAAGCGCAGAGTCTTTGCAGGTTACTGCGACGCAGCCGATCATGTCCGCGCCGTCGCGGGCGGAAAGGATCGCCACCGCCGGATCGGCTATCAGCGCGCCCAGCTCCTCGCGGGTCACGCGCTCGTCGCCGAGAATGTCGGCCTCGTGGTTCCACCCCAGACGCGCCGAATCGCCGCGATAGGCAGCTTCGAGCAGGGACTTGAGCGCGGGTAAGTCCGCGGCGGTAGCCGGGGTGATGGTCAACGTGTCGGTCATCAGGTCAATCGTTCTGGATCAGCCGCAGCAGCGTCCCGTCCGGGTCGATCAGGTAGGCGATGGTAAGCCCGCTGTCTTCCAGCCGGGGCGGGTGATAGCGCGGGATGCCCTGGCGCGCATTGGGCACGCCGCTGGCCACGACCTGCGCCATCATCGCCGCAAGATTATCGAGCCTGAGGCAGCAGCTGAAGGAGGACTGGTAGGGGTCGAGGTCGGGGTAGGGGAAGAACTCGAGCGTGGCGGTGCCGCGCGCCAGGATCATCCAGCCGTCGTCGCGAAATTCCTCCGCAAACCCGAGCGTGGCGTAGAATGCAGCCGTCACGCCGAAATCGCGCGCGGGCAGGTTGGGGGTGGCCGCGTCTGCCAAAGCCGAAACCCTAAAGCGTCGCCTCGATCGCCCTTGCCGCCGCGACCGGATCCTCCGCGCGGCTGATCGGGCGGCCGATGACGAGCACGCTTGCGCCGTTGTCGCGGGCCTGACGCGGGGTGACGACGCGCTTCTGGTCGCCGGTGCCCCCACCATTCTTTGCGCCTGCGGGGCGCAGGCCGGGGACGACGAAGCAGCCGCCTCGCCACGCCTTCTTGACCATGGCGACCTCCTGCCCTGAGCAGACGATGCCGTCGAGGCCTGCCGCATGGGCAAGCTCGGCGAGGCGCATCACCTGCGTTTCGGCGCTGCCGTAGACGCCGGTCACGGTGAGGTCATTTGCATCGAGGCTGGTTAACATCGTCACCGCGACAACCTTGGTCCCGGCCGCCGCAGCCGCCTTGGCATCCTCCATCATCGCGCGCCCGCCGCTTGCATGAACGGTGACGATCGCGGGTTCATAAACGTGGATCGCCTGCATCGCGGCGGCGACAGTGTTGGGGATGTCGTGAAACTTCAGGTCGAGGAAGATCGGCAGCCCGCAATGGGCGATCTCGTGGACGCCGTGGCTGCCGTGGGCGCAGAAGAACTCGAGGCCGAGCTTCACGCCGCCGATATGCGCCTTGACCTTTTCGACCAGCGCCTTGGCGGGTTCAAGCTGGAGAATGTCGAGCGCGAGGTAGATCGGGTTGCTCATTGGCCGCTTCCCCCGTTGCTGCCAGTATCGGGAGGGCTGAACGCGTCGGCGGGTTCTCCCATTGTTTTGCCGGACTTTTCCACAGGGCTGTCAGCCACCATCGAAGCGCTGGCGGCAGTGGTGACATCCGTCTGCTGCGCCGCCGCGCTGTTCTTGAGCGAGGTCTCGAGCGTGCGGACGCGGCGGTTAAGACCCCAGGTCACGCTGCGATGCACCGCCCACATCGGCACAAAGCCTGCAATGAACGCGAGCAGCGCCAGCATCGGCACCTTGGTTTCGACCACCAGGTTCTGCCACAGGGTCAGCTCGACCGGCTGCCAATTGTAGGCCGCAAAGATCAGGAAGCCGATCACCGCCAAAACCCAGACAATGGTGCGAAGGATCTTCACGAGCTCTGTCTCTCCCGGTGGCTCTTCATGGCCGCAAGCCTAAGCGATTTGCGCGATGAGTCCAGCCGCCCCGCCGTCACACGAAAACCCGCGCGAAGATCGTGTCGACATGCTTGAAGTGGTAGGCGAGGTCGAACAGCTGGTCGAGCTGCTCGCCTGAAAGCCGCGCGGTGACGTCGGCGTCGGCCTTGAGCAGGTCGAGCAGTTGCAGCGCGCCGTCCGCCTCCCACACCTTCATCGCATTGCGCTGAACCAGCCGGTAGGAATCGTCGCGGCTAAGGCCCGCCTGCGTCAGCGCGAGCAGCACCCGCTGAGAATGGATGAGCCCGCCCATGCGGTTCATGTTCTTCGCCATGCGCTCAGGATATATCAGCAGCTTATCGATCACTCCCGTCAGCCGCGCCAGCGCAAAGTCGAGTGTGATGGTCGCGTCCGGCCCGATGAAACGCTCCACCGACGAGTGCGAGATGTCGCGTTCGTGCCACAGCGCCACGTTCTCCATCGCCGGGGTCACCGCCGAGCGCACCAGGCGGGCAAGGCCGGTGAGGTTTTCTGTAAGGATCGGGTTGCGCTTGTGCGGCATGGCTGACGAACCTTTTTGGCCGGGGGAGAAGTACTCCTCGGCCTCCAGAACCTCGGTGCGCTGCAAGTGGCGGATCTCGGTGGCGAGGCGCTCGATACTGCTGGCGATCACGCCCAGCGTGGCGAAATACATCGCGTGGCGATCGCGCGGGATGACCTGCGTCGACACTGGCTCGATTTCGAGGCCGAGCTGCTGCGCCACATAGGCCTCCACCGCCGGATCGACGTTGGCGAATGTCCCAACCGCGCCCGAGATGGCGCAGGTCGCGATTTCAGCGCGCGCTGCGACCAGACGGCTGCGGCAGCGGGCAAACTCGGCATAGGCCTGCGCAAGCTTCAGCCCGAAAGTTACCGGCTCGGCATGGATGCCGTGGCTGCGGCCGATGGTCGGCGTGTACTTGTGCTCCTTAGCGCGGGTCTTGATCGCCGCGAGCAGCGCGTCGAGATCGGCGAGCAGCAGGTCGCTTGCCCGCGCCAGCTGCACCGAGAGCGTGGTGTCGAGCACATCCGAGCTGGTCATGCCCTGGTGCATGAAGCGCGCTTCTGCGCCCACGTGCTGCGCCACCCAGTCGAGGAAGGCGATCACGTCATGCTTGGTCACCGCCTCGATGGCGTCGATCGCTTCGACATCGATCTTCGGATCGGTCGCCCACCAGTCCCACAGCGCCGTGGCGGCGCTCTGCGGCACCACGCCAAGGTCGGCGAGCTTCTGGGTCGCGTGCGCCTCGATCTCGAACCAGATGCGATACTTGGCTTCCGGCTCCCACAGGGCGGTCATGGCAGGGCGGGAATAACGGGGGACCATGTTTAACTCCGGATGGCGGCTTTTGGGGTTGGCGTGCTGCGCGAGCGCCTAGGGAAGGCGCGCGCGGGTGGCAAGTTTCAGGGCGAGCCCGGCACAGTCGCCGCCACCCGCCGCGCGCCCGACTGGCTGAGGTGGTGCGGGTCCCAATAATTGAGTGTCCCGTTCTGAATGATCAGGCACTGCCCGCCGCGGCACAGCGGCGCTGCCGTGTCGACATAGACGAAGCGCGGATCGCGCGCGGCCAGCGCCCGCAAGCGCGTATTGATGGTGATCCCCTGCGCCTTGCCGGCCGGATAGGATATTGGGCAGGCAACGTTGAGATACGCGCGGCAGCGCAGCCATCCGCCCTCCATCTGGAGCGCGGCGACACCGGCGGTGGGCACGTTGCCCATGATGATGATCCGCGTGCCGGCAGGCAGACGGTCGGCGAGACGCTGCATCCCCGCCTCGAGCCGGCGCGCGCCCTCGTTTAAGGGGAGCCGATGGCCCGCGCCATCGGCATAAAGGCTGCGCTCCCATAGCTGCGCCCAGATGACAGTGCGCAACCGCCGCTTCTTCACCAGTGCGGCAAGGCGATCGGGCATGGCGCGGCAGGGTTCGGCGTCTGCCTCGCCCGCGCGCTTGTTCGAGACGCCCGGCACCGCGAGGCACGACGGGAAGGTGAGCAGCGCGCCCGCGCCGAAGCGCTCGGTCAGCGCTTCGCGGTAATGGCCCGCATGGCTATCGCCCAGCAGCACATAGTCAGGGCTCTTCGTGAGCGAGATAGCGGGCGTATCGACATCGGGCCGCAGACCGCCGAGCCGTTGGGCCTCGGCAGCAGAGGCAGGGACGATCCAGCGCAAGTGTCCGGCGATACCCGCCAGCGCCGGAACCGCAAGCGCCGCCCCGCATACCAGCAGCAGCGCAGTGCGGGTGGGCAGCTGACGCTTCTGCCGCACTGGCTGTTCGATCAGGTAATAGGACGCAGCGCCCAACGCCACTGATCCTGCCACAAGGCCCCCCGTCGCGAGCAGTGGCAGAGGCCCGAACCACACGTAATGCGCCAGCACCAGCAGCGGTTGGTGCCACAGATAGGTGCCGAAGCTGACCAGTCCCAGCCACGCGAAGGGTCGCCATGCGAGCAGGCGTCCCGCAGCATTCTGTGGCGCGGCGAACAGGATCACCAGCGCGGTGCCGACCGTCGGCAGCAGGAACATTGCGCCGGGCGCGGGCGTCTCGGGGCGGATCAGGCCGTAGCCTGCGACGATCAGGCCGAGGCCCGCCAGCGCCAACCAGCTGCGCGCGCGGGGGCGTGCGGGGGGGCGTGCGGGGAGCAGCGCGCAGGCAGCGCCCAGCGCGAATTCCCAGAAACGCGTTGGCAGCAGATAGAAGGACCATTGCGGCCAGTGCTCCGCCAGCACCAGCGCCAGCACGAAGCTCAGCCCGCCCAGCACCGCCACCACCGGCAGCATCGCTTCCCGCCGCCAGCGCAGGCAGGCGATCAGCACCAGCGGGAAGATGAGGTAGAACTGCTCCTCCACCCCCAGCGTCCAGGTGTGGAGCAACGGCAGCATGCCCTCCACCGAATCGAAATATCCGGTCTCGCGCACGAACAGCAGGTTGGAGGCGAACAGTGCGGCGGCGGTGAGGCTTTGCGCGAAGGGGCGGAAATCCTCAGGCGTGAGGATCGCCCATGCCGCCACGCTAGTCACCAGCAGCATCGCGGCGAGCGCCGGGACGATCCGGCGGATGCGCCGCTCGAGAAAGCGCCACTGGCTGAACTTTCCCGCCGCCATCTCGGCAGCGATGATCCCGGTGATGAGATAGCCGGAGATGACGAAGAACACGTCGACCCCGGTGAACCCGCCGGGCACCACGCCAAGTCCCGTGTGGTGCGCCACCACCCCGCCCACGGCAAGAGCGCGCAACCCGTCGATCTCGGGGCGATATTGCGCAGCGCCCGGTGCACCCGGGCCGTGGCCTGATGACATCAAATCAGGCCCTTGGCGCGCAGGCTCGTGTGCCCCTCGCGGCCGATGATGACGTGGTCGTGGACTGTCACGCCCATGTGCCGCCCGGCTTCGGCGATGCGCTGGGTGATCTGGATGTCGGCGCGGGACGGCTCGGGGTTGCCCGACGGGTGGTTGTGGACCAGAATCATCGCCGAGGCGCCCACGTCCAGCGCCCGGCGGATCACTTCGCGCGGATGGATCGCGGCCTCGTCGATCGACCCGTCGCCCACGTGGTGATCCTCGATCAGCCGGTTCTTGGTGTCGAGATAGAGCACCCGCACACGCTCGACCGTCAGATGCGCCATGTCGGTGGTGAGATAGTCGATCAGCGCCTGCCAACTGCCAAGGATGGGCTTGTTGATGATCTCGCCCCGCGCCATGCGCCGCGCGGCGGTGGCGACCGCCTTTAGGGCGGCGGCACTGTTCTCGCCGACGCCTTTGACCCGCTGGAGCGCCTTGGGATCGGCATTGAGCACGCCTGCAAGGCTGCCGAACTGGGCGAGCAGCGCCTTGGCGAGCGGCTTGGTGTTGCCGCGCGGGATTGCCGCGAACAGCAGGTATTCGAGCACCTCGTAATCGGCCAACGCTTCTGCCCCGCCGGTCAGCAACCGATGGCGAAGACGCGCGCGATGCCCGTCCCCCGCCGCCTTTCCGGCATCGAAGTCGGGCACCGGTTCGTCGGCGAAATCGAAAGTGTCTTCAGCTTCCGGCAAGGCGCCCCCCGGGAAAGCGTTGTTCCCGCTTGCCTCATTGCCTTCAGGAGATGATGCGCGCAAGGGTTGGAGACCATGCCGGTGGCGGACGTGCAGCACAGTGAATGGCCGGAAGGCGGCAGCGCGCGTAGGCGGTGGCGCAGTCGCGTCACGCTCGGGATTGCGGCGGCGCTGCTGGTGGGCGGCAGCGCGGCGTGGATGAGCCGCGAACGAATCGCCCGGGATGTGATCGACGACTACCTCGCCGAGCGCCGCGTGCCCGCCACCTATGACATCGTCAGCCTTACGCCCGACCAGCAGGTGATCGAAAACCTCGTGGTCGGCGATCCCGCGCAGCCCGACCTTTTCGCCCGGCGCATGGTGATCGACCTCGGGGTTGGCTGGAGCGGGCCGGAGGTGCGCCGCGTCAGGGTCGAGGGCGCGCGACTGTTCGGCACTTTCAAGGGCGGGAAGTTCAGCCTCGGAGCGCTCGATCCGCTTATCTTCACCGGAAGCAAGGCGCCGCCCGTACTCCCCGCGATCGACGTCGCGCTGAGCGATGCGCGGGCGCTGATCGTGAGCGACTTTGGCCGGGTGGGCGTGAAGCTGGAAGGGGCAGGGCGGCTCGACGATGGCTTTGCCGGAACCCTCACCGCGACCGCGCCGGGGCTGGGGACCAAGGGTTGCCGTGCGGGGAGCGCGACGCTGTACGGCACACTCACCACCAAAAACCGTGCGCCCACGCTGGAGGGCCCGCTGCGGCTGGCGGACCTCGTCTGCGCGAACGCGCGGCTGGCGCGGGCGGATATCGGCACGCGTGCGCGGCTGAGGCGCGACTTTGCAGCGGCGCAGGGCGATCTGCGGATCGAGGGTGGCGGTGCGTCGCTGGCAAAGATCACAGGAGCGGCGCTGAACGGGACCGCAAAGGTCAACTGGTCGAACAGGCGCCTTGCGGTGGGGCATGATCTCGCCCTCACCCTTGTGGCCAGCCCGCAAGCCCGCCTCGCGCGGCTTGCGGCCGAGGGGAGCTGGCGCGGGGCAGCGAACGGGTCGAGCGGGCAGTGGGATGGCACCCTGCGCGGCGCCGGCCTCACGCCCGCGCCCGGCCTCACCGCCAGTCTCGCCTCGGCCGAGCGCGCAATGGAGGGCACGTTGCTCGCACCCCTGCTCGCCAAGGCGCGCACCAGCCTTGGCCGCGCGCTGGACGGCGCGAGCTTCAGGGCCGACGCGGTCATCCGCCACAAGGGAGAGGGCGCGACGCTCTCCATCCCCGAGGCGAGCCTCGCCAGCCGCAACGGCGTGCGGGTGCTGGCGCTCTGGCGGGCGGGGGCGAGCCTTGGCGCGCAGGGTCTCGCGCAGGGTCTTCAGGGCCTCAATGGCAGCATTCTGGCAGGGGGCGAGGGCTTGCCGAGCCTCAACGGCCGGATCGCGCAAGGCAAGGACGGTGGCTGGACTTTGCGGATGGCGATGGCCGAATATGCCGCAGGGGCCAACCGCCTCGCCATCCCCCGCCTGGCGCTTACCGGCACGGCTGGCGGATCCTTCGCTTTTGCGGGTCTGATGACCGCAGGCGGCGACCTGCCGGGCGGCGCGTTGCGCGATCTCACCCTGCCGATCGAGGGCACGTGGTCGCCTGCGCGCGGGTTTGCGATGGGCACGCGCTGCACGCCGGTGAAGTTTGCCAGCCTGAAGCTCTCGGGTCTGACGCTCGGGCAGGAGACGCTCACCGTGTGTCCTGAAGGCAAGGCCCCGATCCTCGCCTACCGCGATGCGCTGACGCTGGCCGCGCGCACCGGGCCGATCGAGCTTGCTGGAAAGCTCGGCGACAGCCCCGCAATCCTCTCTGCCAGCGCGGTCACCCTGCGTTACCCGCAGCCTTTCGCGGTTGAGAACCTGGCAACCCGCATCGGCACCGGCACCAGCGAGGTGCGCCTTGTTGCCGCCAGCCTGACAGGGAGCCTCAGCGGCACCCCCGGCGGCGGCTTTGCGGGCGGCACGGCGCGGCTGGCGGCAGTGCCACTCGACCTCGACGCGATCACCGGACGGTGGACCTTCGCCGATGGCACGCTGCGGATCGGCGAGGGGTCCTTCACCCTCTCCGACCGTCCTTCAGGCGGCGCCGCTGCGCGCTTCGTCCCGCTGGCCGCACAGGGCGCGAGCATGACGCTGGCCGACAACCGCATCACCGCCGACGCGCTGCTGCGGCATTCGGGATCGGGCAAGGGGATCGTCACCGTCGCGGTCACCCATGATCTGAACAACGCCGCCGGCTCCGCGCGCCTTACCGTCCCCCGCCTCGTCTTCGACAAGGCGCTCCAGCCCGATGACCTCACCCCGCTAGCCAAGGGCGTGGTCGCGCTTGCCAAGGGCACGATCACCGGAGCAGGCCGCATCGACTGGAAGGGCGACAAGGTCACCAGCAGCGGCACCTTCGGATCGGACGGCTTCGACTTTGCGGCTGCCTTTGGCCCGGTACGCGGGGCCGCCGGGCGCGTAACCTTCACCGATCTCCTCAACCTTACCACCGCGCCTGACCAGACCGTCACCATCGCCGCGATCAACCCCGGGGTCGAGGTGTTAGCGGGCACAGTGCGCTTCGGTGTCACAGGCGGCACCCGCCTCAGCCTGAATGACGCGCGATTCCCGTTCATGGGCGGCACCCTTGTGATGCGCCCGCTGGTGATGGACTTCGGCGCAGCCGAAGAACGCCGCTTTGTGTTCGAGATCGTCGGGCTCGATGCCGCCAAGTTCGTGGCGCAGATGGAGCTCACCAATCTCAGTGCCACCGGCATCTTCGATGGGACCGTGCCGATTGTCTTTGACGCGAACGGGCGCGGACGGATCGAGGGCGGGGTGCTGATCGCGCGGGCAGGCGGCGGCAACATCGCCTATATCGGCGAGCTTTCGTATGAAAACCTCGGGACGATGGGCAACTACGCCTTTGCAGCGTTGCGCTCGCTCGACTACTGGCAGATGCGCGTCGGGCTGGGCGGCGAGCTTGACGGGGAAATCGTCACCAGTTTCGAGTTCGACGGAGTGCGGCAGGGCGCAGGGACGAGCCAGAACTTCGTCACGCGCCGCCTCGCCAAGCTGCCGATCCGGTTCAAGGTCAATGTCCGCTCGCAGAACTTCTACCAGCTTGCCACGATGGTGCGATCCTTCTGGGATGCCGATTATGTCCGCGATCCGCAGGACCTCGGCCTGTTCCGGCAGGAAAACGGCCGCCTCGCGCCGCTGGCGCTTCCCGTTCAACCTCGCGCCGTTCAACCTTCCGAAAGCCAGGACAAGCCATGATGCATCACGAATTGACCGCTTCGGCGCGCGCTGCCACATCCCTGTATGACACAGGGGAAGGGGCGGCAGCAATGCAGCGGCACAGGAATGGAAAGCGCCGGGCGTTGATGGCCGGATGCGCGATCCTTGTCGCGGGGCTGGCCGGGTGTGTGAACATCGCTGCGCCCGACAAGCCGATCGTGATCGAGCTCAACATCAACATCCGGCAGGAAGTGATCTACCGGCTCGCGGCAGACGCGGCCAATACAGTGGAGGAAAATGCCGACATCTTCTGATGTTGGCAGCTCCCCCAGGAGAACGAGAAATGCGCAAGTCCATCGGTTCAGCACTCGCAGCCCTTGCCGTGATCGGCGCAGGTGCGGTGCCAGCGCTCGCCCAGCAGCGCGACCCCGCCTAGGCCGCTGCGCGCGCATCGGGTAAGGTGGGCGAGCAATCAGACGGCTATCTCGGCATCGTCGGCAACGCTGACCCTTCAACCCAGCGGCTGGTCGACGACATCAACATCAAACGCCGCGCGGTCTATGCCGACAAGGCGCAGAAGAACAACGCGACGCTTGAGGCCTCTGCGCTGAGCGCCGGCTGCACCGCGGTGCTGCGCACGGTAACCGGCGAGAAGTACCGCGCGCCCGACGGCACGTGGCAGACCCGCACCAATGCCGTGCCGGTCCGCGACAGCCGCTGCCCCAGCGCTGCCGCTGCCGGAAACGACACGGGCGACTAGTCGTTCGCACTTGCGGCATATCGTGTCCCCTCACGGTTGACACCTATCTGCCCCCCTTCTAAGGGGTCGGCGCCCTCGGCGGGCACCTTGCTGCGCGTGCCTTGTT
>JBBRUU010000091.1:0-11509 GCA_038247515.1 Sphingomonadales bacterium | reverse complement strand
GCGGACCAGATGGCTGGCACGGGCGCAGGTGTTCATGGTATTCACTTCGACACCGGCGAATGGGATATCATCTATGTCTTCCCGATGAAGGGCGGACCAGCAGATCTTGCCGTTCGCAACTCGCCCGACGACGCCAAGTGGATGGCTCAAATGGTGAAGCTGGCGGGCAGCGAAGATGCAGCCAAAAAGCTGATTGCCGAATTTGACTCGCTGGTTGCGATGTCGGTCACCCAGGTCGGGCACGCTCACAAGGATCACTAAAGCGCACGGCGCCGACGAATTAGTCAGGTTGATACCGGGCTCCGGGGGCGGCATAGGCAGCATCGGCCTGTAACGCCCTCGGAGGTGCCCGTTGTTCTCTAAAATCCTGATTGCCAACCGCGGCGAGATCGCCTGCCGGGTCATCACCACGGCCCGTAAGATGGGGATCAAGACCGTTGCGGTCTATTCCGATGCTGATGCGCGTGCGCCGTTCGTGGCGATGGCTGACGAGGCGGTGCATATCGGCGCTTCGCCTGCCGCCGAATCCTACCTGATTGCCGACAAGATTATCGCCGCCTGCAAACAAACCGGGGCCGAGGCCGTTCACCCCGGCTACGGCTTCCTGTCCGAGCGCACGAGCTTTGCCGAAGCGCTAGCGGCTGAAGGCATTACCTTTGTCGGCCCGCCGGTGGGCGCGATCGCTGCAATGGGCGACAAGATCGAGTCCAAGAAGCTGGCCATGAAGGCAGGGGTCAACGTCGTCCCCGGCTTTGTCGGCGAGATCGACGATACCGAGCACGCGGTGCGGATTTCGGACGAGATCGGCTATCCGGTGATGATGAAGGCGAGCGCCGGCGGCGGGGGCAAGGGGATGCGCCTCGCCTATTCCGAAGCCGACGTGCGTGAGGGCTTTGAGGCGACCAAGCGCGAAGGCCTCAACTCCTTCGGCGATGACCGTGTGTTCATCGAAAAGTTCATCCTCAATCCGCGCCACATCGAAATCCAGATCCTCGGCGATCAGCACGGCAATATCCTTTACCTCAACGAGCGCGAATGCTCGATCCAGCGCCGCCACCAGAAGGTGGTCGAGGAAGCGCCGTCGCCCTTCGTTACGCCCACAATGCGCAAGGCGATGGGCGAGCAATGCGTCGCCCTGTCGCGCGCGGTGGGGTATTACAGCGCGGGCACAGTGGAGCTGATCGTCAGCGGCGCCGACCCGACGGGGGAGAGTTTTTACTTCCTCGAAATGAACACGCGGCTTCAGGTCGAACACCCTGTCACCGAAGCGATCACCGGCATCGATCTGGTCGAACAGATGATCCGCGTCGCGGCGGGCGAAAAGCTCGCCTTTACGCAGGATGATATCGGGATCGACGGCTGGGCAATCGAAAACCGCGTCTATGCCGAAGACCCCTATCGCGGGTTCCTGCCCAGCACAGGCCGGTTGGTGCATTACGCGCCGCCGATCCCCGGCTGGCAGGAGGACGCCGTGGTTGCCGGCAAGCCCCGGCGCGGGGTCGCGCATGGCGCAGGCTCTGTACGGGTCGATGACGGCGTTTACGAAGGCGGCGAGGTTTCGCGCTTCTACGATCCGATGATCGCCAAGCTGATCACCTGGGCGCCGACGCGCGATGAAGCGGCGGATTTGCAGATCGAAGCGCTGGACAATTTCCGCATCAAGGGGCTCGGCCACAACGTCGATTTCCTCTCGGCGATCATGCAGCACCCGCACTTCCGTTCGGGCGAACTGACGACGGGCTTTATTGCCGAGGAATATCCCGAAGGCTTCCACGGGGCCGCGACCGGCGAGCACGTCAAGCGCCTGCTCGCGGCAGTCTGCGCAGGCAACGAGCACGCCCTGCAAAGCCGCGCCCGGCGCATCTCAGGTCAGCTCGGCGGTGGCGACGGGCGCGAAGGGGTGCTGCAGGTGGCCACGCAATGGCTGGTCAAACTGGGTGATGAGCGCTTCGCAGTCACTCTGGGCGAAGGCCACGCGGTCGTGGACGGCGTGCGGGTTGAGGGAACCTGCGACTGGATGCCGGGGATGACGCAAGCCACCGCGACCGACGGGAATGGGCTGCGCCTCGGCCTGATTGTCGAGCGCGTCGGCAACCAGTGGAAGGTCACCACCCGCGGCGCGGCGCACACCGTACTGGTCCTCCCGCTGCGTCTTGCGCGGCACGAATCGCTGATGATCGAAAAGACGCCGCCCGATCTTTCGCGGTTCCTCATCTGCCCGATGCCGGGGATGCTGGTGAAGCTCCACGTGGCTAAGGGCGAGACCGTGCAGCCCGGTCAGCCGCTGGCGACCGTGGAGGCGATGAAGATGGAAAACATCCTGCGCGCCGAGAAGGAAGGCGTAATCGCCAAGATCAACGCCGCCGAGGGCGAGAGCCTCGCGGTCGATGCCGTGATCCTCGAGCTGGAGTGATGCATCTGGCGCACGCGCCCGATGCGCCGCGGGCAGACGAAATCGGCTTCGACCAGTTCCTTGGCGTCGATATCCGGGTCGGCACCGTGCTCTTGGCCGAGCCGTTCCCCGAAGCGCGCAAGCCTGCCTTCAAGCTCGTCGTCGACTTCGGCCCGGCCATCGGCATCAGGACATCGAGCGCGCAAATTACCGACCGCTATGAGCTCGCCGATCTGCCCGGGCGGCAGGTCGCGGCGGTGGTCAACTTCCCGCCGCGCCAGATCGGCAAGTTCATGTCCGAGGTGCTGACGCTGGGCTTTGGTGACGCAAGCGGCGCGGTGATCCTGTTTTCGCCAGACACCCCTGTGCCGAACGGATCGCGGCTGTTTTGAAAGCGTTTTTGCGCAAACCCGTTGAAGGGTTGATGACCGTCCCAACAGGCCGTTTTTTTCGGCCCCCGTTTGGCCCGATCCAGACCCCGTCTAGACCGCGTTAGACCCCCCTTAGACCGGCACTAGCCCCTGTTTGAGCCGGTGTTGACGAAGTGAAGTGTTGGGCAAATCTTATCGCCAACTGGAACGATTAATGCGTTGTCCCGCAATGATTGTGCGATTTGCGTTGTAGAACTGCGCCAGTTTAATGATTTCCGACATAAAATTACCCGCCGGTCTGTCCTACACACCCCTTGTGAGACACCCTTTCCTAGCCGAGTTGCGGAATTTCCCGCGTGAGGGATTGAATCTCAGGGGATGATTTAATCATGGCACATACCGGAACCGGATTTTTCGATCGCAAGAGCAACTTTTTTAAATCGGCGCGAGAGGCGACGGCAAGCGACCTTGCAGCGCTGCTCGGCAAGATCGGCGATGGCGAGAGCTTGGCGCCGGGCATCGCCAATATGTTGCTCGAACGGCGGGCTGAAATCGAACAGCTCTTCACCGACCACGACCTGATGGTCGGGGAAGAAGCGCCTTTGAAGCAGGCCCGCATCACCAAAGCCGCCGACAATGTCGCGCATTTGCAGGCTCGTCCGGCGCATTAGGTTGCAGGGTCAGGCCAGTGCGAAGTGAAGGCACTGGTTGAATTGGGTGAGCAGGTAGTCGCCGAAAGCCTCGCCATTGGCAAAGCCTCGCCGCCGGTAAAGCGCCAATGCGGGTTCAAAGGCGGGACCGCCGCCGGTCTCGAGGCTCAGCACAGCAAGGTTTTCGGCGCGGGCGTAGTCGATGATCGTCTCGAGGAGCGCCGCAGCCAGACCTTGCCGCAGGAAATCAGGATGGGTGCGCATCGATTTCACCTCGCCGCGCGCTTCGTTCAGCCGCTTTAATGCGCCGATTGCCGCGACCTGCATGCCCACATGAACCGCCCACACGGTCACGTCGGGGTGCTGTAATCCCCTAAGATCAAGGGCGAAGCTGAGCCCCGGCGGCGAGCCATCGATCATGGCCCGCTGATGGAAGGCGACGAGATCCTGAACCCGTGCGTCGGCAAGGTCGGCGATCGCAATCTGCATGTTCACTCCTCGAGGATCGCCACCGCGCGGATTACGAAGTCAGCTCCCCGTCAAGGAAGGCGGCGATATCGGCAAGGTCGACGTCGCGTGCCACATAAGCCTCGCCCAGACGGCGGAGCAGCAGGAATGGCAGGGTGGTGCCTTCCGCCTTCTTGTCGTGCCGCATATGGTCGACCAGCGCCGCGCCGTTGCAGGTCAGACCGAGCGCGGCGAGCTGCCAGGGTAGTCCTGCGGCAGCGATGGCGCGCGCGGCCCGCTCGGCATCAGCGGCCGAAATCTCGCCGCGCCGTGCCGAATAGCGCGCCGCCAGCACCATGCCCAATGCCACCGCCTCGCCGTGGAGCAGGCGGTCGGAAAAGCCCATTTCGGCCTCAAGCGCGTGGCCGAAGGTATGGCCCAGATTGAGCAGGGCACGCAAATCCGCCGTCTCGCGCTCGTCGGCAGCGACGATGCGGGCCTTCATGGCGATGCTGGTGGCGATGGCGTGTTGGAGCGCGGCAGGCTCGCGCGCCAGCACCGCGGGGCCGTTGGCCTCGAGCCAAGCGAAGAAGGCGGCATCACCTAGCAGGCCATACTTGAGCACCTCGGCAAAGCCTGCGCGCATCTCGCGGTCGGGCAGGGTATCGAGCGTCGCTGTGTCGACCAGCACCAGCGCGGGCTGGTGGAAGGCGCCGATCAGGTTCTTGCCCGCACGGGTGTTGATCGCAGTCTTGCCGCCGACCGACGAGTCCACCTGCGCCAGCAGCGTTGTCGGCAGCTGGACGAAGCCGCAGCCGCGCTTGAGCACCGCACAAGCAAAGCCGACGAGGTCGCCCACCACCCCACCGCCGAGTGCAAATACGTGATCCTTGCGGGTGATGCCTTGCGCCAGCATCCAGTCGGTAAGGCGTTCGAGGTTCGCCCAGCTTTTCGAACCTTCGCCGGGGTCGACGTCAAACCATGCGATTTCGTAACCGTCCGACGCGAGCGAATTCGCGAGCCGCTCTCCATGGTGCTTGCGCGCATTCATGTCGGCAACGACCGGGATTTTGCGGCTGCCGTGGGGGTCGCCGCGGATGGCATATGTCTCGATCATGTCGCGCGCCTGCACGATCGCGTCGTTGAGCAACCCGCGCCCGACTTGCACCTCATATGATCGCCCGCCTAATTCCACGCGGATCGGGGCAGTGGAATTTACAGCCATTTATCAATCGCCTCGATAATCGCGCGGGCGGTGTCGGCGTTGGGGCCGTTCTCGCTGACGACGCGGATGGGGGCCTCGGCATAGAAGGGCGCACGTTCGGCGGCCAGTCGGCTGAGGATGTCGCGGGGGTTGCCGGTCTTGAGCAGCGGGCGGTTGGAGCGCCGCGCGGTGCGCTCGACCAGCGTGTCGATGTCGCAATCGATCCACACCGCGATGGCTTTATCGAGTACGGCGCTGCGCGTGGCAGGGTCGACGAAAGCGCCGCCGCCGGTGGCGATCACCCCGTGGCCTTCCTCGATCAGCCGCGCGATCACACGCCGCTCGCCGTCACGGAAATGTGCCTCGCCGAAGGTCTCGAATATCTCGGGGATCGTTCGCCGCGCGGCCTCCACGATCGCCTCGTCCGCATCGACGAAATCGCGGTGCAGGAGGCTTGCAAGCTTGCGTCCCACGGTCGACTTGCCGACCCCCATCAGGCCCACCAGCACCACCGGCCGCGTGATGCGCGCAGCGGCGGCGGCCAGATCGCGGCCAGAGGCTGAAGACGAAGGGGAGGAGGGCGCAGCGGACATTGCCCCACGGCCTATAGATGGGCTAGGGCACGCGCAATATGGCAAACCCGCGCCCCTCGCGTCTCTCTCCGACCGGTCTCGCCGATGGCCCCGCGCCGGCCATGCCGCCTGCGCGTCGTAAACTGATGATTGGATTGGGCGTGCTGGTGCCGGTTGTCCTCCTCGCGCTCGCTTGGTTCGACGGCGGGGAAGAGGCGATACACGCGATCGCTGAGCCGGTCGTCCTGCCGGAGCAGGGGCAATGAGGCGGCGGTTCGGCCTGACCGCGAGCATTGCCGCGTTCGGCCTCGTGGGCGCGCTCGGCGGCGCGGGGCTGGCGGGATTGGCAGGCGCGCAGGGTAAACCTGAATCGCTGCTGCCGCCCGGTTTCGACGATCCTGTGCCCGCTCCGGCCCCGCGTCCGAGTCCGGTTCCTGCGCAAGGGACTGCCCAGCCGCCTTCGGGCGCGCCTGGCGCCTTACCAGCGCCCAGCATTCCAGTGGATCCTTCGGCCCTCCCGGCGCTGCCGGGCATCTCGCGCGAAGAGCTGTCCCGCCTGCCGAGCCTCGAGAAGCTTGAGAACATGTCGACTGAGGAGCTCGACCAGCTGCTCGGCCTTGCGCCCAAGAGCGACATCCCCCTCGGTGCGAAGCGGGCGCTGACCCGTGTCGGTGTGCTGGCGGCGGACGAGGGCGGTCTTCCGCCGGTCGCGCTCGCCAACCAGTCGGACAAGCTGGTGCGGGCAGTCCTGAACGGCACGCAAGGCCCCATGGTTTCGCGCTGGGGGCACATCCTGCTGCGCCGCGCGCTGGCAAGCCGGCTTGCCGCGCCGCTCGGCATGGACCCGATCGAGTTTGCTGCCCTGCGCGTCGGCGCGCTCAACCGGACGGGCGAATATGCGCTGGCCCGCGCGGTGGTTCAGGATATCGACACCGCCAACTGGTCGCCTGCGCTGACGCAGGAGGCGCTTACCGCTTATCTCGCAACCGGCGACATAACGGGGGCGTGCCCCGCGGTGCGGCTGCAAGGCTCGCAGCGAACGGACGGCGAGTGGCAGATGTGGCAGGCAATCTGCAACGCCTATGCGGGCGAAGCGGCGGTTGCCGCCACACAGCTCGACCGGTCGCTGTTCCGCGGCGTTGCCCCGCGCGTTGACGTGCTGCTGGCGCGGCGCCTCGCCGGTTCGGCGGGGCGCGGACAGCGCGGGGTGCAGATCGAATGGAACGGGGTTGATGATCTCAACCCCTGGCGGTTCGGCCTCGCCAATGCGGTCGGCGAACCGATCCCTGAGGGGGTTCTCGACAATGCGCTCAAGTCGCCCGGCGGGGCCTATTACGCCCGCGCCGGCGCGCTGCTGCCGATGTTGCCCGCGGCCCAGCGCGCCGCTTTTGCCGGGCGCGCTGCGCGGGAGGGCATCATGTCAGCCGACGCGATGGTCGATCTCTATTCCGAGGTCTATCTCGATTCCGCCGCCACCGGCGACCCGCAGACCAACGCCGCCACATTGCGCGAGGCGTACCTCGCCACTGATCCGGCCGCGCGCATTGCCGCGATGCAGCGGCTCTGGGCGGCGGGCGCTACGCTGGGCGGCGGGGACGGATACGGGGCACGGGTGCTCACCGCCTACGCCGCCGCGCGTATTCCCGTGAACGCAAGCCATGCTGGCGCGGCGGGCGACCTGATCGGCGCAATGCTGGCCGCCGGGCTCGATCGCAACGCGGGACGCTGGGCGAATGTCGTCGAGGAAGGCTCGCTCGGATGGGCGCTGATCGCACTTGCTGCGCCTAGTAGCGAGGGCGTGGGGCAGGGCGCCGTCGAGAGCTTCGTCAGTGACGACAACAGTCCTCAGCAGCGCAAATCCGCATTCCTCGTTGCTGGCCTCGCGGGCCTAGGACGGCTAAGCGAGAGCGACGCGAACGCAGTCGCGGGCGATCTCGGCGTGAACATCACGCGTCAGACGCGCTGGAGCCGGGCCATCTCCGACGCCGCCAATGTCGGCAATCCGGCGCTTGTGGTGCTGCTCGCGGGACTGGGAATGCAGGGGACGAGCTGGGAGCAGATGACCCCGCTGCACCTCTATCACATCACCTCGGCGCTGACCCGCGTCGGGATGACGGCCGAGGCCCGGATGATCGCCGCCGAGGCGGTGGCGCGCGGGTAATGTCCGCGGCGACGGAGGCGTTCCTGGCCATGCTCGCCGCCCCGCGCTCGGCGGCGATCAACACGCTTGCCGCCTATCGCCGCGATTTTGCTGGGGCCGAGGAGGCAATCGGTGACCTTGCGGCAGCCGACCGCGATGCGGTGGCGAGTCTTGCAGGCGAATGGGCTAGCCTTGCGCCTGCCAGCGTCGCGAGAAAGGCCTCGGCGCTGCGGCAATTCTTCGGCTTCGCCATCGATGAAGGCTGGCGGCAGGATGACCCTTCCGGCACCCTGCCGCGCCCGCGCGCGCGCCGTCCGCTGCCCAAGGTGATGGGCCACGACCAGATCGCCGCGCTGTTTGCCCACGCCGAGGAGGAGGCCTCGGGCGACGATCCCAAGGCGGTCCGGCTGCTGGCGCTGATCGAGCTGCTTTACGGATCGGGCCTGCGCGCCACGGAGCTGGTGAGCCTGCCGCTCCACGCCGTGCCGCGCGACGCGCCGTTCCTGACAGTGACAGGCAAGGGTGGGGCGAGCCGGATGGTGCCGGTGGGCGCAAGGGCGCTCGAGGCGGTGGGGCGGTGGCTGGCGCTGCGCCCGCAGGTGCCGGCCTCGCGCTTCCTCTTTCCCTCTGGAAAGGCCGCCCATTTCAGCCGGGTGCGGCTGTTCCAGTTGGTGAAGGCACTGGCTGGGCGCGCCGGCCTCGACCCTGCCGGCATCAGCCCGCACGTGCTGCGCCACGCCTTTGCCACACACCTCCTCGAAGGCGGCGCGGACCTGCGTGTTCTGCAAACCCTGCTCGGTCACGCCGACATATCCACGACGCAGATTTACACCCATGTTGATGCCGCGCGGTTGGTGGCGCTGGTCAATTCCCGTCACCCGCTTGCAACCAAGGCAACATCCGACTAGCCCCGCGCAATGATTTCCTACCTCGATTTCGAGAAGCCCGTGGCCGCGCTGGAAGAACGCATTAAGCAGTTGCGCAGTGTCAACGCGTTGCATGATGTCGATGTCGCCAGCGAGATCGGCCGGCTTGAGTCCAAAAGCACCGAGCTGCTCGCCAGCACCTATGGCTCGCTCACCCCTTGGCAGAAGACACAGGTCGCCCGGCACCCGCAGCGTCCGCATTTCCGCGACTATGTGGCGCACACTTTTACCGAGTTCATGCCGCTGGGCGGCGACCGCCTGTACGGCGACGACCTTGCGATCATGGGCGGCTTTGCGCGGCTTGGCGGGCACCGGGTGATGCTGCTCGGCCACGAAAAGGGCAACGATACGCAGAGCCGCATTCGCCACAATTTCGGCATGGGTAAGCCCGAGGGTTATCGTAAGGCGATCCGCCTGATGGAAATGGCGAGCCGATTCGGCCTGCCGGTGGTGACGCTGGTCGACACCTCGGGAGCCTTCCCCGGGATCGAGGCAGAAGAACGCGGTCAGGCCGAAGCGATCGCGCGCTCGACCGAGGCGTGCCTCGCCCTTGAGGTGCCGATGATCGCTGCGGTTGTCGGCGAGGGTGGTTCGGGCGGTGCTGTGGCGCTAGCCTCGGCCAATCGGGTGCTGATGATGGAGCACGCGGTCTATTCGGTGATCTCGCCGGAAGGCTGCGCTTCGATCCTGTGGCGCACCTCGGAAAAGGCGCCCGAGGCCGCGCAGGCGATGAAGGTCACCGCGCAGGATCTAAAGCGGATCAACGTCATCGACCGCATCGTCAAGGAACCGGTCGGCGGTGCGCACCGCGATCCGATGGCGGCCGCACGGATGCTCGGTACGGCGCTGTCGGAAGAGCTCGACGCGCTCGCGGCAAAGACCGGCGAACAACTGGTCGTCGCGCGCGAGCAACGCTTCCTCGCGATCGGTGGGTGACGGGCCATCCCAAGTTAATGCGCGGTTTGCCAGTTCCCTGTCGCACAATGCTTTCCCGATAGGCCACGAAAAGCGGTTTAAGGGGATAAGCGGAAAAGGGACTGATGATGGCACGGATTTCACGCAAGATGTGGGGCTTTGGCGCAGCGACAATCGCGCTGGCGGGGTGCATGGGCGCCGGCGCGCAGGTCCCCTCGGCCTCTGCGCCGATCAGCCAGAAAGAAGCCCAAACGGGCGCCCAATATCACCCGCAATTCCTTGCCGAATTCGGCGGCGCGATGTCCGGGCCGCAGGCGGCCTATGTGGAGCAGATCGGCAAGAACGTCGCGGTGCAATCGGGCCTCGGCAATGCACGAGAGACCTTTACGGTCAGCCTGCTAAACTCGCCGGTCAACAACGCTTTCGCGGTGCCGGGCGGCTATATCTACACGACCCGCCAACTGGTTTCGCTGATGAACAACGAAGCGGAACTCGCCGGTGTGCTCGGTCACGAAGTCGGCCATGTCGCGGCGCGCCACTCGCAGCGGCGCCAAAAGGCCGCACAGAAGAATTCAATCCTCGGCCTGCTCGGTGCGATCGGTTCCTCGATATTGTTGGGCGATTCGCAGATCGGCAGCACCCTGTCGCGTGGCTTCCTCCAAGGATCGCAGCTTCTGACGTTGAAATTCTCGCGCAAGCAAGAGCTAGAGGCCGATGACCTCGGCATCCAGTACCTCGGCCGTGCGGGCTATGACCGGCGCGCGATGGGGACGGTGCTGGCGAGCCTTGCGGCGCAAAACTCGCTCGATGTGCGGCTCTCGGGGCGGAACAACGCGAGCGTGCCCGCATGGGCCTCGACCCACCCCGACCCCGCCAGCCGCGTGAAGAGCGCGCTCGCCAAGGCAGGTATGGCGAGCACGGGTGTAACGAATCGCGACACCTTCCTTTCCCGGATCGACGGGCTGCGCTACGGCGACGACCCCGCACAGGGGCTGATCGAGGGTAACACCTTCATCCATCCCGAGCTGCGCCTCGCCTTCACCGCGCCCCAAGGCTTCTACATGATTAACGGCACGCGCGCGGTGAGCATCCAGGGGCAGGGCGGTCAGGCGCAGATGACGACCGCCGCCTACAACGGCAATCTCGAAACCTATGTGCGCGCAGCTTTCACAGCGTTGGGCGGACAGAACAGCACGCTCGCGCCGAGCGAGCTGCAGCGCACCACCGTCAACGGGCTGCCAGCGGTCTACGGGACGGCGCGGGTCAACAACGGCAACTCGCAGGTCGATGTCGTTGTGTTCGCGTATGAATTCGCCCGCGACAAGGCGTTCCACTTCGCGGTGATTGCGCCGGCGAGCCGGGCGGGAACTTTCAACGGGATGTTCCAGTCGATGCGGCGAATCACCCAGACCGAGGCAGGTGCAGTGGTGCCGAAAAAGCTTCAGGTGGTGACTGTCGCGCGCGGCGATACCGCGGCCAGCCTTGCGCGGCGCATGGCCTATGACAGCGCGCAGGAGGATCGCTTCCGGGTGCTCAACGCGCTTGGAAGCAACGCCGCAGTGACGCCGGGCCAGAAGGTCAAGCTTGTGGTGCGAGACCGCTAAACCCTATTAGCAGTTTCGGAGCCCGGAAGATCGCATGACACAAAGAAAAACGGCGAGGATTGCTCCTCGCCGTTTTACTGTTTCATGAAGCTGACAAGCTTACGCGCCGCCGGTAACGCCGGGCTGCATCTTGCTGCTGACGTTGTCGAACGTGCCGGTCAGCGTGGTGCCGAGTGCGCTCATGGCGGTGATCGCGGCTACGGCGATCAGAGCGGCGATGAGGCCGTATTCAATGGCGGTGGCGCCCTGTTCGTCACGGACGAGGTTCTTGAAAAAGGTCATGTGTGG
>JBBRUU010000090.1:0-11776 GCA_038247515.1 Sphingomonadales bacterium | reverse complement strand
TCGCCCCGGACTTGATCCGGGGTTTGGCTTCTTCTTCTCAAAGTCAGGCAAAAAGGTAGCCAAGCCCCGTGTCAGGCACGGGGCGACGGGGAAGAGAGTTTAGTCGCTCACCCCACAAACGCCCGCTCAATCACGAACTGCCCCGGCTTGCTGTTCGCGCCCTCTTCAAACCCGCGGCGCTCCAGATCGGCGGCGTGGTCCTTGATCATCGCCATGCTGCCGCACAGCATCACGCGGTCTTCATCCGGCACGAAGCGTTGCGGGCCAGCCGACTGTTCAAACAGCCGGCCATCGTCGATCAGCGCCTGAATACGGCCCTGCGTACGGAACGGTTCGCGGGTCACGGTGGGGACGTAGATCATCTTCGCGCGGTCTTCGTCTTCGAGCAGCGGGTCGCCTTCGAGCTTCGATTCCAGCAGGTCGCGATAGGCGAGTTCATTCACGTTGCGCACCGAGTGGACGACGATGATTTCTTCAAACATCCCGTAAACCTCAGGATCGCGCACGAGGCTCATGAACGGGGCAAGGCCGGTGCCGGTCGAGAGCATGAACAGGCGCTTGCCCGGCAGCAGCGCGTCGGTGACCAGCGTGCCGGTCGGCTTCTTGCCGAGGTAGATCGGATCGCCGACCTTGATGTGCTGAAGCCGCGATGTCAGCGGCCCTTCCTGCACCTTGATCGACAGGAACTCCAATTCCTCGTCATAACTCGGCGAGGCGACTGAATAGGCGCGCAGTAGCGGCTTGCCGTTGTCGCCCGGCAGGCCGATCAGCACGAACTCGCCCGAACGGAAACGGAAGCTTGGCGGGCGCGTTGTCCGCAGCGTGAACAGCCCCTCGCACCAGTGATGGACGTAGGTGATGGTCTCGACGGAAAGCGCCGCGCTTTCGATGAACTGGTCGCGGTCGATGGTAGGCTGGTTCACGTGCAGGCCTCGGAAACAGGGGTGCGGTGCCCGGGAGGGGCAGCGGAATGGGCGCGCAAATGGACGCTTAGGCGCGCGGCTTCAAGACAGTTTCGCGTTAGGCGCTGAAAGCGGCTCTTGCGGCTGTCGTTGTCGCGGCAGCTTTCTCTACACGCCCGATTGCGACACTTCTGCGGCAAACAGGGGAATGGCAGTGCGAAATATCGACAAGCGTTATCTGCCAGTGGGTCTCGCGATCGGGGTGGCCTTAGGGGCGGCGACCAGTAATCTGGCAATTGGAATTGCGCTTGGCATTACTATCGGATTGGCGATTGGCCGGTGGAAAGAAAAGGATGTCACGTAGCTGCGGGCTGATCGCCGTCGCCGTCGCCGTCCTGCCTCAGTTCCAGCGCGCAGCGTTGTAAAGCTCGACCGCCGTCGCCTCGTTCCTGCCGATCTCCGCCGCGCCCAGCGGGTCAGCCTTGAAGCTGCCGAGCGCCTCCACCGCCGAGGTCGGGGCAACGCCCTTGGCCGCAGGATATTCGTTGTTGCCATTGGCGAGATAACGCTGGGCGCTCTTGGAGGAGAGGTATTCCAGAAACTTGATCGCATTGGCACGGTTGGGCGCGGTCTTCACTACGCCGGCGCCGCTCATGTTGACATGGGTGCCAGTGGTCGCCTGGTTGGGGAAGATGATCCCGACGCTACCCAGCACCTTGCGCTTTTCCGGCGTATCGAAGCGCGCGAGATAGTAGGTGTTGACCAGCGAGATGTCGCACTCGCCTGCCGCCACCGCTTCGATGTTCGACATGTCGTTGCCCTGCGGAGGGCGCGCAAAATTGGTGACGACGCCCTTGGCCCAAGCGCCTGCCTTTGCCGGCCCGTCATGCGCGATCATGCTGGCGAGCAGCGCGATGTTGTAGACGCTGGATGACGAGCGCATGCAGATGCGGCCCTTCAGCGCGGGGTTGGCGAGGCTTTCGTAGGTGTCGAGCCCGGCGGGCTTTCCCTTGGCCTTGTTGTAGATGATGATCCGCGCCCGGGTCGACAGAGCGAACCAGCGCTTGGCCGGGTCGCGAAGGTTGGCCGGGATGCGCTCCTCAAGGATCTTGGAATCGACGGGCGAGAGGATTCCCGCCTCTTCGGCGCGCCACAGCCGTCCGGCGTCGACGGTGATGAGCAGGTCTGCCGGGCTGAACTCGCCCTCGGCCTGGATGCGCTCGATCAGCGCGTCGGCATCCGCCTCGATGCGGTTGACCTTGATGCCGGTTGCCTTGGTGAAGTCCTCGTAGAGCGCCAGATCTGTGTCGTAATGGCGCGAGGAATAGATGTTGACCTCGCCGGTGATCGGCACGGCCTCGGCAGACTTCTCTCCTGTGGCGTCAGCGCAGGCGCCGAGCAGGCCGAAGCTGATGCCGGCCAAAGCAGCGAGGAGCAGTCTTTTCATCGTGAGGGGCTTTCCAGTCTATTCTTGCGAATGACTTGCAATACTATCGCACCCCACGCAAGACCTAACTGTGCCGGGATCAGCCGCGCACGAAGGCCCTCACGCTATCGGGATCGGGAATCACGCTGTATGTCTTGGCAGGATCGACCGGCAGCGCGGTCTCGACCGTGATCGTCGCTCCGTCCGCGCTTTCGAGCAGTACGCGGGCGCGCGCGCCCATCGGATGCACGTCGCGCACGCGGCAACCGCGCAGATCGGCCACCGGCACCAGCCGATCGGCCTGCACGAGCAGGTTGAGCGCCGCAGCCTCGGGCAGTTCGCCGGCGAGCGCGCCGAGCGGCCACAGACCGAAAGGCGTATCCAGCCCCTCGGCAGCGAGCGCGCCCGCGATCACCTGCGCGCCGCCGAAGATTGCGCCGACCGCAGCGGTGGAAGGCGCTTCGTGGAGCTGCTCGGGCGTGCCGAACTGGACGATGCGCCCCGCCTCCATCACCGCGATCCGGTCGCCGATGTCGAGCGCCTCGGCAGGATCGTGGGTGACGAGCACCACCGTCGCTCCGGCTTCGCGCAGCAGGATGCGGCATTCGCGGCGCAGCTTGCGGCGCAGGACGATGTCGACGCTGGCGAAGGGCTCGTCCATCAGCAGCACATGCGGCTGCGGCGCCATCGCCCGAGCGAGCGCGGCGCGCTGCTGCTGGCCGCCCGAAAGCTCGTGCGGGAAGCGCGCGCCCATGCCGGCAAGGCCGACACGGGCGAGCCAGCCCTCCGCCTCATGCCGCTGTGCGCGCGGCAAGCCAAAGGCGACATTGGCGGCGAGCGTCATGTGCGGAAACAACGCCCCGTCCTGGAACACAAGACCGACGGGCCGCGCCTCGGGCGGCGGACTGCGATGCGCGTCCGCGAGCATCACGCCGCCGAGCACGATCTCGCCCTGCTGCACGCAAAGCAGCCCCGCTGCGAGGCCGAGCAGTGTTGACTTCCCGCAACCCGACGCGCCAAGCAGGCACGTGATCTCTCCCGCAGGCGCGGTGAAGCTGACGTCCTCCAGCGCCCGGACCGGGCCATAAGCATGGGCAATATGACGGAATTCGAGGCTCAATGACCGATCCAGCCCAATCTCTAGAGAAAACTTCTCTGCGCGGGTTGCAAGCGAGCCGCATTAGGCAAATTCGCACCCGCTACGCAAGCGGAGCCACCAATAGCGGTGACGGCAGCGGGCGCTGGACGGTGGCGGCGCTCGTCATTGCGCTGCTTGCCGGACTTCCGATCGCAGCTATCTTGTGGGAATCGCTGGTAGGCGGCACGGGCGCGCTCGGCCAAATCGCGGGCACGGTGCTGCCGACCTATATCGCCAACACACTGCTGCTGATGCTGCTCGCCGGGGGGCTTGCCGGTGTGACCGGGACGGGTTGCGCATGGCTGATCGCCGCGACGCGCTTTCCAGGCCGCCGGGTGCTTGGCTGGGCGCTGGTGCTGCCGCTGGCGCTGCCGGCCTATCTTGCCGCCTACATTTATGCGGGAATGCTCGACTACGCGGGCCCGGTGCAGAGCGCACTGCGCGCAAGCACCGGCTGGGGTGCGAGCGACTACTGGTTCCCCGACATCCGTTCGTTGGGCGGCGGGGCCTTCGTGCTGGGCATCGTGCTCTATCCCTACGTCTACCTCCTCGCGCGCACTGCCTTTGCGACCCAGAGCCTCACCCAGTTCCGCGCCGCGCGCAGCCTCGGGGCGGCGCCTGTTCGGGCCTTCTGGTACGTGGCTCTGCCCGCCGCGCGCCCGGCCATCGCAGGCGGCCTTGCACTGGTGCTGATGGAGGTGCTCGCCGATTTCGGCGTCGCCGAGTATTTCGCGATCCCCACCTTCTCGACGGGCATCTTCAGAAGCTGGCTGGCGATGGGTGACAAGCCCGCCGCCCTGAAGCTCGCCGCTGTCATGTTGCTGTTCGTGATCGCACTTGTCGCATGGGAGGCGCACACGCGGCGCGGGCGCACTGACAGCCGCGACGGCCTAGCCGCGCGCGGGGTCGAGGATGAGCCGCTGGTAGCGCTCTTGCCGCTCGGCAAGGCGTTGGCCTTTGCCGCCTGCCTTACCCCCGTCCTCCTCGGCTTCGTCCTGCCGGCAGGTTACCTCGTCAGCCTGGCGATAAGCGACACCGCGCAGAATGCCGCAGGCGACCTGGCGACATATCTCGGCGGCAGCCTGCGGCTCGGGATTGCCGCTGCGAGCCTGTGCCTCGTCGCCGCGCTGGTCCTCGCCTTCGCCCGCGCGCGCTCGGCGTCCCGCGTGACCGCCGGCGCGATCCGGCTGGCGACCTTGGGCTATGCCCTGCCCGGCGCGCTGCTCGCCGTGGGCCTGCTCGCCCCGCTCGGCGCCTTCGATGTAACCTTGACGCGGTTTGCACGCGACAACCTCGGCTATGGCGGCGGGCTGCTATTGACCGGCACCAGCGCGGTGCTCGTCTATGCGCTCTCGGTGCGGTTCATGACGGTGGCCTATAACTCTGTGAGCGGCGGATTGGCGCGCATCCCCCGCGGCCTCGACGCCGCGGCGCGCAGCCTCGGCGCAAGTCCCTCGCGGGTGCTCGCCCGGATCTATGCCCCGCTGCTCGCGCCCAGCCTTGGCGGAGCGGCCGCGCTGGTGTTCATCGACACCCTGCGCGAGCTTCCCGCGACGCTGATCCTGCGCCCCTTCAACCTCGAAACCCTCGCGACCCGCACCTACCGCCTCGCCGGTGACGAGCGGCTGGTCGAAGCCGCGATCCCCGCGCTGATCATGATCGCGGCGGGGCTTTTGCCCGTGCTGGTGCTGAATCGTTTGTCCCGGCGCTGACGCTCCGGGATCAGACCACCCGCCCCGCCTCCGGTGGTCTGCCAGTTCACGCTAGTGAACTTCGCCAACAAAAAGTGTAACGCCAGCTTGTCAGTAGGCTTGTCCAAATCCCTCCGAGCGCTAAAGATGAGCCGCATGGCACGCTTCCCATTTTCCGCGATCGTCGGACAAGACGACATGAAACAGGCGCTGCTGATCGCCGCCGTTGACCCCAGCATCGGCGGGGTCATGGTGTTCGGCGACCGCGGCACGGGCAAATCGACTGCCGCGCGCGCGCTCGCCAGCCTGCTCCCGCCGATCCTTGCCGCAGAGGGGTGCCTCTATGGCTGCTCCAAAGAGGACCAGGCGCGCTATCCTGACGTGTGCGGCACCGGCAAGATGGTGAAGCGCGCAGTGCCCTTCGTCGACATGCCGCTGGGCGCGACCGAGGACCGGGTAATTGGCAGCCTCGACCTCGAACGCGCGCTGCGCTCGGGCGAGAAGGCTTTCGAACCCGGACTGCTGGCGAAGGCCCACCGCGGCTTTCTGTATATCGACGAGATCAACCTGCTCGAAGATCACCTCGTCGACCTGCTGCTCGACGTCGCCGCTTCGGGCGAGAACGTGGTGGAGCGCGAGGGGCTTTCGGTGCGCCATCCCGCCAAGTTCGTGCTGATCGGCAGCGGTAACCCCGAGGAGGGCGAACTGCGCCCGCAGCTCCTCGACCGGTTCGGGCTCTCGCTGGAAGTGCGGACGCCCAAGGACATCGAGGTGCGCATCGCGATCATGAAACTGGTCGCCGAGAACGAGGCCGACCCCGAGGGCTTTGCCGCGCGCTGGGCCGAGGCCGACGACGCGATCCTCAAACGCGTCGCCAAGGGCAAGGCCCGGCTCCCCAAGCTTTCTGCGGGCGACGATTTGCTGCGCGATGCGGCAAACCTGTGCCTTGCGGTCGGCGCGGACGGTCTTCGCGGTGAGCTCACGCTGATGCGGGCGGCACGGGCGCTGGCGGCGCTGGAGGGCGCCAAGAGCGTTACCCGCAAGCACCTGATCGCTATCGCGCCTTCGGCCCTGCGCCACCGGCTGCGGCGCGACGTGCTCGACGAGACCGGCTCCACGGCGCGCATCACACGGGCGATCGACGAGCTGTTCGGATGACCGTGGAGGGCCTTGGCGCCCCGCCAGCCGACCCGCTCGAAGATGCGGTGCTGGCGGCAAGACTTTTCGTGTCCGCTCCGCAGGTCTTCAAGGGGATGGTGCTGCGCGGGCCCGGCCCGGGTCGCGAAGCATTGGTCGCGGCGTTGGCTGAGAACATCGCGCTGCGCCGTCTGCCCGGCCATGTCGACGACGAACGGCTGCTCGGCGGGGTCGACCTTGCCGCAAGCCTTTCAGCGGGACGACCGATCCGCCAGACCGGGCTTATCGAGGAGGCGCAAGGCGGCGCGCTGATCGCAGGCATGGCCGAGCGGATGGATGGCGCGATCGCCGGGCGGCTCGGGCAGGCCCTGGACGAGGGCGCGACCGCGCTGGTGCTGCTCGACGATGCGAGCGAGCCTGAAGAAGGCCCGCCCCAAAGCCTCTCCGAGCGCGTCGCCTTCATCGCCGACCTTTCCGCATCGCGCCGCTGGCAGGGCGTCGAGCTGGCGCCAGCGGCGGGGCACCTTGCCGACGTGGCGCCGCTGGGCGACGCAGCCTTGCGCGCGCTTGCCGCGACCGCCGAAGCACTGGGGGTGGACTCCCTGAGGGCGCTGATCTTCGCTGGCGAGACGGCGCGCGCGCTAGCGGCGCTGGGCGGGCGCGATACTGCGGACAAATCCGATCTTTCCGGGGCCGTACGTCTGGTGCTCGCCCCGCGCGCCACCCGGCTGCCCCCGCAACAGCAGGACGCCCCTCCCGAGGAGCCTTCGCCCCCACCCCCCGATGGTGAGCGTGACGACCAGTCGAACAGCGAGCAGCAGCAACAAGAGCCCGACCTGTCCGAGATCCTCGTCGAAGCGGCCAAGACGTCGATCCCGGCGGATCTTCTCGCCAGCCTCGTGCAGGGCAAGGCGCCGCGCCGATCGAGCAGCAGCGGCACCGGGCAGAAGCGCAAGGCAGCGACGCGCGGCAAGCCGCTCGGCGCGCGCCCGGGAATGCCGCGCGGCGGCGCGAAGCTGGCGCTGATCGATAGCCTGCGTGCCGCGGTCCCGTGGCAGGCGGTGCGCAGGCGCGAGGCGGGCGCCAATGACACGTCGTCCATCCTCATGCGCAAGGAGGACCTACGTATCCGCCGATTTGAGGAGCGCGCCGCGCGGGTCACGATCTTCGCAGTCGACGCCAGCGGTTCGGCAGCGGCGGCGCGGCTTGCCGAGGCCAAGGGCGCGGTCGAGCTGATGCTTGCGCAGGCCTATGTCACCCGCTCGGAAGTCGCGCTGGTCGCGTTTCGCGGCACCACCGCCGAATTGCTCCTGCCCCCCACCCGCTCGCTGACCCGCGCGCGGCGCACGCTGTCGCAGCTCCCCGGCGGCGGGGGAACGCCGCTCGCGCTCGGGCTCATCGCAGCGCGCGAGGTCGCCGAAAGCGTCATCGCCCGCGGCCGCAGCGCAGCGCTGGTGATACTCACCGATGGCCGCGCCAACATCGCCGCCGACGGCTCGCCCGGCCGCCCGCAAGCCGCCGCCGATACTGCGGTCGCCGCAAAAGCCATCGCGGCAAGCGGCATCGATGCGCTGGTGGTCGACATCTCCGCGCGCCCCGGCCCCGAAGGCGCGGCGCTGGCGAATGCGCTGGGGGGCCGCTTCCTCGCCCTCCCCCGCGCCGACGCGCGGATGCTTCAGCAGGCGATCAACGCCGTCCAGCCGATCGGGCGCGCGGCGTGAGCACCCTCGACTGGAACCGCGAGGGGCAGATCTGGCCCAACCGCGAGGCGAGCACCTTTGTCACTGCGGGCCGCGCGCATTGGCACGTCCAACAGATGGGAGAAGGGCCTCCCCTGCTGCTCATCCACGGCACCGGCGCATCGGTGCATTCGTGGCGCGACCTGATGCCGCTGCTGGCGAAGGACTACTCCGTCACCGCCATCGACTTGCCACGCCATGCTTTCACGCGGGGACACGACGCGTATGCGATGAGCCTGCCCGCGATGGCGCGCGAGATCGCAGCGCTGATGGCAGTGCTGGAGATCGAACCGGCGGCGATCATCGGGCATTCGGCGGGCGCGGCGATCGCGCTGCAACTGGCGCTCGATCACGGGTTTGCCGGGCCGATCATCGGGCTCAGCGCGGCGCTGCGCCCCTTCCCTGGCGCAATGGCGCAGATTTTTCCGGCCATCGCCAAGGCGCTGTTCGTCAACCCGCTGGTGCCGCGCTTCTTTGCGGGCACCATTGACCTTGCCGGCGGCGCGGAGCGGTTCATGTGGCGATCGACCCGGTCGCGCATCGATGCCAGCGGGATGGCCTGCTACCGAATCCTCCTGAAGAACCCGGACCACGCTGGCGGGGGCCTGGCGATGATGGCGAACTGGGACTTGCCCGGTCTCAAGGCACGCATGGGCGAGGTGGCGAACCGGGTGCTGCTGATCCACGGCGCGCAGGACCCGGCGATCCCGCTCGACTGGGCCAAGGACGCGGCGGGCTGGCTTGCGAACGTGCGGCTGGACGTGCTCCCCGGGCTCGGCCATCTTGCCCACGAGGAAGCGCCCGGTAAGGTCGCCGCGTTGATCGCGGGATTCCTCGCGGGCCGCAGCTAGGAGAGACGCAATGGGCGGCATGGGCTGGATCGAACTGGTGCTGTTCTACGGCATCGCGATCGGTGTCGGCGTGTGGCAGTGGCTGAAGATGGACCGCATGCTCAAGAAGACCCGCGCCGAAAGAGCGGCGAAGGAAGCGGCGGAGCGGGATGGCGGCGGGCCTTCGGGCTAGTCGGTAGTCGGCTGATGGGGGCAGGCTCTAACGCGGCAGCGGCGCAATCACCGCAAACCCGCACGACCGCTCGCCGCGTGCCCTCGGCGTGGTACAGCCACCAGGTGTTGCTCCAAAGCGTCACATGCACGGCGCTGAGCGGGAATGGATTGGCGCGGCGCCTCTTCGTGACATTATCCAGCCAGATGTGCTACGTTAGACCCAGACGGTCGGGAGGCATGGCTTGCCCGGCACAATCAAAGGAAGCTTGCCCGTGTTCGACGAATATAATTTCCTGGTCGACGCCGAACCGGAATATGCCGCTCTCACGCTTGAGACGTTCGTTTATTGCAGCCGCGCCGCTGAAAGTGTCGACGACGCCGAGGTGAACCGGCTCATCGCGTTTTCACAGCGCCGCAATGTCGCGCGCGGCATCACTGGGGTGCTGGTTTTTGGCAGCGGGGTCTTCTTCCAATGGATCGAAGGACCGCCCGCCGACGTGCAGAGCCTGATCGAAAATCTGCATAACGATACGCGCCATTATGATATCGTCACACTCGACCAGAGCGTTGAAAAACGTGAGCGCCTGTACCCGAATTGGGAGATGGAGCTTGTTGATGCCGATGACATCCGCGCCGTATTGGAAGACGCGCTGGAAAGCACAGAAGATGCAAAAAACGTCGCAGCGTTGACGCGTATTCTTGCTCACCTCGATTCGGGACCATTGCCATCGGTTGGGCGCTGAGAACTACGATAGCGGTCCGTCGGCCAAAGCCGGTCCGCCGCCGTGATTTTGGGAAAACACGCCGAAAGAACGGTCCCGAATAACGGATGTCCCGCGCGCGCCCACTCTTACCGGCCTACCGGGTTTTTCTGGGCATCCGGTAGGGCAGCATGAACTGCACGATCGGCGAGGAGAAGCGCCGCATGTCCAAGCTCTCCTGCACCGTCACCACCTCATCCCCAGCGAAGCGCGAGGCGAGTTCGGAGCGGGCGTAGAAGGGGGTGTCCTCCCATGTCCGGCGCACTTCAGCCACCCCGATATCAGAGCGTGTGCGGCGGTTGATGCCCCACTTGCTGTCGGGCAAGGCGGCGATCGGCGGCAGCTCGACCGGCTCGGGCACGCCGTGCCGATCAAATCGCAAGGCGCTGGCGAACAGCGATCCGTCGCCGCGCTCGCCCTCGTAGCACACCAGCGCCCCGTCCTTCAGATGCGCGCGCGACCAGTGCCAGGTATTGAAGCCTGTCTCCAAAGGCTCGGCGCCGCGGTTGTGGTCGAGATAGGCTTTGCCGGACCATGAGATCCCGGGCGAGGTCATCTCGACCTCGATCCGCGCGCGAGGCGCAAGGCAGTGCCAGATGTGGCTCTCCGCCCCGTCGAGCGCGAAGGCGGTGCGGTTGAGGGCCTCGGGGATCACCCTTACGCGACCGCGTACCGGGCGCTGCCAGGGGACGAACAGGCGCGAGTCGCCCTCGACGATGTCGATGACCAGCGCATCGCCCTCCCAGCGCACGTTGCTGGGGCCGATCGCGAGATTGCTCGCGTCGCGCTCCACCGCGCCGGATGCGCGCTCGGTCATCGCCCAGCGCGCCTGCGGCCCGTAGAGCGCAACGTTGAGCGAGCAATGGTTCAGCGGATCGCCCCGGCCGCTCTTCTTGTAATAGGGCGAAAAGACGCTGCCCAGAAAGGCGATGATCGTCAGCCCATGCTGCCCGTCGTCGGAGATGGCGTCGACATACCACCAGGAATAGCCGCCCGCAGGAATGTCTTCATCGAAGCGAGGTCCTTCGCGATCACCCGCGCGGCCAGCTGCCCGGACAAGGCTGCCATGGGCACCCCAGCCGCCGGATGGGTCGCCCCGCCCGTGCAATAAAGACCGGGCACCTTCGTCTTGGGCCCCTGCCGCTGGAAAGAGGCCGCCCAGCCGTGCGAAGCTCTGCCATAGAGGGCGCCGCCCGTGGCCGGGAACAGGCCCTCCCAGTCCTGCGGGGTCATGAGCTGATGCTCCAACGGCTCCTCCAGCTGCAGGCCGCAGCGTCGGAGCGTGGCCATCATCGCTTGGGTGCATCGGTCTCTCTCCTCGGGTGTATAGTGATGAACGTCCCCGTCGGCGGGGGCATTGACGATGATCTGCAGGCGCTCGCGCCCATTCGATCCGGCACCGTTTGGCGGTGGCGGGTCGCCCACGCGCGCGCCGCGGTCGATGGCGCAGACATATACTGTGGGCTCGGTCGGCGTGGCACCGCCTGCGATCTCGCGGAACTCCTTGGCGTAATCGCGCGAGAAGAAGACATTGTGGTGGGTGAGCTCGAAGCCTCGGGTAGCGGTGTGGGCGTACCAGACCAGCGCCGAAAGCGAGCGCTTGGCTCGCGGGATCGCGGGCACGGCCCGGGTTGCCGCTTCGCCCAGGCACCCTGTGGCGAGCGCGCCGGGATCGCCGTTGCAGATCACGATATCGGCGGGGATCACCTCGCCGCTCGCGAGGCGGACGCCGCTGGTGCGGCCGTTCTTGGTGAGGATTTCGGCGACGGGCGCCCCGCTGCGTACTCTTGCGCCCTGCCGTTCGGCAAGGCTTGCAAGCGCCTTGGCCAGCGCGTGGATCCCGCCCTCGATCAGCCACACGCCCTTGGCCTCCACGTGCGCGATCAGCATCAGCGTGGCCGGCGCAGAAAACGGCGAGGAGCCGCAATAGGTGGCATAGCGCCCGAACAATTGCTGCAAGCGCGGATCCTTGAAGTGT
>JBBRUU010000089.1:0-11937 GCA_038247515.1 Sphingomonadales bacterium | reverse complement strand
GTCGCCCTGAAACCAGAACACCGGGAAATCACCGTGGGTGCGGCGCAGTTCGTTGCGCGAGGCGGCCATCGCCTCTGCACCCCAGATTGCGTCGGCGGCCCTTGGAGGCCCGCTGCCGGCGGCGGCAGGCGCCGGGGTTTCCATCGTCGGTCCGGGCGAGGCGGCCTGCTTGGGAGCGCTCATATCATGCCCCGCGTGGGGATCTTGGGCAGGGGCGGCCATATCATGCCCTGCGTGCGGATCTTGGGCGGGTTCAGGAGCCGGCGCGGGAGCAGGCGTGGGCGCAGGCGCGGGCATCGCGTGCCCCGCGTGGGGATCCTGCGCGGCGAGCGGCGCGGCGCTCAGCACGGCGATGAGTGCAAGGACGGTTTTCATGCGCCGCCTTCCGGCCCCATGACCGTCACGGTCTGCATCATCCCGCCATGCATGTGGTAAAGCAGATGGCAGTGAAACGCCCAGTCGCCCGGCTCGTTGGCGGTAAGGTCGAACTGCACGCTCGCCCCCGGCTGAACGACCACGATGTTCTTGCGCGGCTGGTGCGCGGCATCCTCGCCGTTGACCAGTTCAAAGAACATGCCGTGCAGGTGGATCGGGTGCGCCATCATCGTGTTGTTGATCAGCTTGACCCGCACCCGCTCGTTCCACGCGAAACGGATCGGATTGTCGCTAACGGCGGAGTACATCTTGCCGTCGAAGGACCACATGTAGCGTTCCATATTGCCGGTGAGGTGCAGCTCGAGCAGGCGCGAAGGCGTGCGCGTGTCACGGTTTGGTTCCAGCGCGCTAAGCATGCGGTAGTTGAGCACGCGGTGGCCCACATCGCGCAGGCCAAGACCCGGATCACCAAGCTTGTCGACCGGGTTCATGGAAACCATGTCGATGCCGGGGCCGAACTCCACGTCAGGCGGCAGCAGCTGGGGGTCGCGCATTTTCATGCCCGCCATGCTGGACTCGACCGCCATATCGCCGCCCATATCGCCGCCCATATCGCCGTGATCCATCCCCATGTCGCCCATGCCTAGCAGCGGGGGCTTCCGCAGCCCCGGGACGGGCGCGCGCACGCCGGGGCGGCTGGCGAGCATCGCCAGCGCCATGCCCGATCGGTCCATGCTTTCTGCGACAATCGCATAGGCCTGCGCATCGCGCGGCTGGACGATCACGTCGTAGGTCTCAGCCGCGCCGATCTGGAACTCGTCAACCTCGACCGGCTTCACGTTCTGACCGTCGGCAGCGATCACCGTCATGGCGAGGCTTGGGATGCGGACGTTGAAGAAGGTCATGGCCGAACCGTTGATGATCCGCAGGCGGATGCGCTCGCCCGCTTGGAACAGGTATTCCAGCCCCTCCTCCGGTCCGCGCCCGTTGGCAAGGTAGGTGTAGGTGGAGCCGGTCACATCGGCGATGTCGGTCGGCATCATGCGCATCTCGGCCCACATCTTGCGATCTGCGGCCGAGAGCTTGTAATCGTCGCTCCAACTGGTCTGCTGGTAGTTGAAATAGCCCTCGCCCTTCCGCAATCGCTCCATGATCGCATGGGGGTGGATCGGGGTGAACTCGCTCAGCAGCAGGATGTATTCGCGGTCGTATTGGACCGGTTCCGCGCCCGCCGGATCGATGATCAGCGGGCCGTAATGCCCCTGCTGCTCCTGCAAGCCGGAATGGCTGTGATACCAATAGGTCCCCGATTGGCGGACCGGGAAATCGTAGTTGAAGGTCTGCCCCGGCTTGATGCCCGGAAAGCTGATCCCCGGCACGCCGTCCATCTGGAACGGCAGCAGCAGCCCGTGCCAGTGGATCGAGGTGTCCTCGTCCAGATGATTGGTGACGTTGAGGCGGACGTGCTGGCCCTCTTTCAGGCGCACCAGCGGCCCCGGCACCGAGCCGTTGACCGCAATGCCGTGGCCCTTGCGGCCCTGCACCATGCGTGGGCCCTCGCCGACTGCAAGGTCGATCACCGCGCCCGACACCTGATCGAAGCCGGTGCGGATCGGCGCGCCGCCGCTGCCACTACGATGGTGCGCATGGCCCTGCGCCCAAGCGGGCATGGCCGCAAATGCGGAAGCGGCTCCGGCGCCTGCCAGCAGGCGGCGGCGGGAAATATGGGGAAGGATCATGATGCTTATACGCTCCGGGCGCGGACTTGGCTTGCAGGCGTGGCGGATTCGTTCGGCAGCAGCGGGCCAAAAGCGGCGAGGATAGGACAAGGTCCGGGCTCGCCGCGCGCGCAATCCTGCGCCAGGTTATGGAGCGCGGCGCGCATCACCTGCAAGGTCGCGATGCGTTCGTCGATAGCAGCGATCCGCGACTCGGCGAGCGTGCGCGCGGCGGTGCGATCGTCTGGGCCGAGCGCCAGCAGCACAGCGGCCTCCTCAAGCGTGAAGCCCGCGGTCTGCGCTGCGCGGACCGACCGCAACCCTCAAGATCGGCGTGGCCATAACGCCTCGCCCCCGTAGCGCGCGGCGGCTCGGCGAGCAGCCCGCGGCGCTGATAGAAACGAATTGTCTCAACGGAGACACCGCCTGCCTTTGCCAGTTCGCCTATTTTCATCCTGACCTCTTGAAACCGTACCACAGTACGGGACTTATATACGGGTCATCATGCAGGCCGCAAGGGATCAATCGTGATGAATTCGTCTCCGAAGACCGCCGTCCTTACCCGCATGGTGATGCCCGGCCACACCTGCCCCTATGGCGTCAAGGCCCGCGACCTGCTGCGCCACAAGGGCTACCAGGTTGACGACCGCCACCTCACCACCCGCGCGCAAACGACCAATTCAAGGCCGAGCACGGAGTCGCCACCACACCGCAGACCTTCGTCGGCGGGACGCGCATCGGCGGCTATGACGACTTGCGCCGCTTCTTGGGGCTCAAGGTCGCCGATCCCGCCGCCACCACCTACCGCCCGGTCGTCGTGCTGTTCGCGATGACTGCGTCTATGGCGCTCGCAGCAGGCTATGCAGCGGACGGCGCGGTCATGCCGATACGCGTTGCCGAATGGTTCATCGCCTTCAGCATGTGCGTGCTGGCGCTGCTCAAGCTGCAGAATGTGGACAAGTTTGCGACGATGTTTCTGAATTCCGACCTGCTGGCCAAGCGTTGGGTGCCCTATGCGACCATCTATCCCTTCGCCGAGGGGCTGGCAGGGGTGCTGATGGTGGCCGGCGCGCTGCAGTGGCTGGTCGGTACCGTTGGCGCTGTTCATCGGCACGATCGGCGCGGTGTCGGTGTTCAAGGCGGTCTATATCGACCGGCGCGAGCTTAAGTGCGCCTGTGTCGGCGGCGACAGCAACGTGCCGCTCGGCTTCGTCTCGCTCACCGAGAACCTGATGATGATGGGGATGGCGCTGTGGATGGGCGCGCGGATGCTCGGCTGATCGCCCTCGGCATCGGGGCGCGCTTCCACAAACGAAAGCGGCAGGCAGGTCAGCCCTGCCCGCCGCTTTGCGGTTTCAGCGATTGGCGCGTTTAGAAGGCGTAGCTGATCCGCGCATAGAAGAAGCGTCCGTTGAAGCCAAAGGGCGAGAAGGACGAGTAGGGCAGGAAGTAGTTGTTGACCGAAAGGTTCGCCTCCAGGCCGGTGATCGGATCGATCGCCCGGCCGGTCGGATTGACGGTCGGATACTGGTCGAACAGGTTGTTTGCCCCGACTGCCAGCTCAACCCCTTCCGCGATGCCGCCTTCAGGGCGCAGGCGGAATTCGAGGTCAGTGATCCAGCGCGGTGCCAACAGCACGTCGTTGATCGGCGTTGCACCGGGCGAGAACACCTCGCCGAAGCGGTTGGTGCGCAGCGTGGCGCTCAGCCAGTTCCACTCCCAGTCCGCACCCAGATTGATGCGGTCCCTCGGCTGGCCGCGCTCGATCCGGAGCGATTCGAGCCGCCCGAACAGGTTGATACCCGGCACCTGCGCAAGGCTGCCGGGGTTGGTCCGGCGCTCAGTGATGGCGACGTCGTTCCAGTTGTAGCCGCCGGTCAGTGAAAGCGAACCAAGGTCGCCAAGGTCGGTGCGATAGGTCGCGATGACGTCGAAGCCCTTTGTGCGGGTATCAATGCCGTTGAAGAAGAACCGCGCTGCCGAAATACTGGTGAAGCCCGCATTGTTGAGGATCTGGGCAATCCCGAGACCCGGGTTGGTCCCCGAAGGCGCACCGGCCGCGCTGCGGGTGGCGGTAAGGTTGTCGGACAGCACGATCCGGTCGTCGATGTCGATCTGGTAATAATCGAAGGTCACGTCGAGCCCGTCGATCTTGTTGAACACCGCGCCCGCCGACCACGAGAACGACTTTTCGGCCTTGAGCGGGGTTGCCCCCAGCGCGATCGCGACCGGGTTGCTGACCGGCAGGGTCACCGCATCGACCAGCACACCGCCGATATTGTTGGTCGCCGCCGCTGCGAAGAATTGCTGCTGGAGCGAAGGCGCGCGGAAGCCGGTCGACACCGCGCCGCGCAGCGCGAAGCCGTCGATCAGTTCAAGTCTGCTGGCAAGCTTGCCGGTGACGGCCGTGCCGAAGTCGGTGTAGTCCTCAAAACGGCCCGCCAACTGCACATTGAAGCCCGAGGTGATATCGGCATCAAGTTCGCCGTAGAGCGAGACGTTCTCGCGGCTGTTGGGAAGCGTCACATCGACCCCGCCGATGCGCGGCTGGAAGCCCGGGAACACCTGGCTGCCTGGCGCGGCAAAGGCGGTCGCGCCTGCGCCGGTGATGAAGGGGTTATTGGTCCCCACCAGCACCGGACCGGCACGGAAGCTGTCAGGCTCACCGGCAGTGAGTTGGTACTCCTCGCGCCGCCACTCGGCACCAAAGGAGACAGTTAGCGACTCGATCCCGCCGAAGTCGATGTCGCGGCTTATGCCGAGGTTGCTGATCAGCTGATTATAGTTAATCCCCCCGCCTTCGAAGCTTGTATTGCTCGCCGCGCCAAGCGAGGCGTTGAGCGTGTTGGAGATGACGAAATCGGTCTGGTTATCGCCGTAGGACATCGACAGGTCGAAGTTCCAACCTCCCAGCTCGCCATCAAGCCCGGCGACGATCGAATAGTCCTGCGTATCGGTGTTGATCAGCGGCAGGAAGCCGTCGGGATATATCGCCACCACGTTGCGGGCGTCGGCCGCGCGGCGATAGAAGCCGGCGGATTCCGCTTTGCGTGTGCCGAAGGTGCCGAAGGCGTAGAACGACACGTTATCGTCAAGCGGCATCCCTGCATTGACGACGATGTTGAGATCCTCGGTCTTTGGATCGCCGTAGCGGTGGTAGTTTCGGTCGAGGGTCAGCTCGCGCGGATCGAGCGCGCCCGACTGCGCATAGTTGCGACGCGGATCGAAGCCGCCGCGGTTGGTGTCGGCGCGGTCGCGGTATTCCGCGGTGATGTTGATGAAGCCTTCTGCCCCCAGCGGCAGGCCGATATTGCCCCCCACGGTGAGCACTTCGCCGTCGGTGACCTTGAGGTCCCTGCCGGTGTTGTTGAGCTGCAACACGCCGTCAGCGGTGAGCGTCGGCGTCTGGCCGGCCACGGCGTTGACGCCGGTGACCTGCTGCACGCCTTCAACCCGGGTGTTGAACCCGCCATAGTTGACGAAGAAGCGGCCGCCCTTGCGCGCGTCGTTGAGCTGGAAGTTGATCACCCCGGCGATCGCGTCCGAACCGTACTGCGCCGCAGCGCCGTCGCGCAGCACTTCGACCCGGCCGATCGAGGAGGCGGGAATCTGGTTCAAGTCGACTGCGGTGCTGCCGCGCCCGACCGAGCCGTTGAGGTTGAGCAGCGCGCCGGCGTGGCGGCGCTTGCCGTTGATCAGCACCAGCGTCTGGTCAGGACCCAGCCCGCGCAAGGTCGCCGGGCGGATCGCGTCGGTGCCGTCGGTGATCGAAGGCTGCGGGAAGTTCAATGAAGGCACCAGGTCGCGCAGCAGGCGCGCGGTCTCGGTTAAGCCGGACCGCTGCAGCTGCTCGCCGGAGATGACATCGATCGGCACCGGGCTTTCAGCGACGGTGCGGCCCGTGCGGCGGGTGCCCGTGACGACGATCTGGTCGCCGCCAGTCTGGTCTTCGCCGGTCTGGTCTTCGCCGGTCTGGCTTTCGGCGGTCTCGGGCTGGGCATCCTGCACCAGCGCTGCTGCGGCGGCGCTGCTGGCTGCGACGTCGGCGGGCGCCTCGGCGGCATGGGCCGAAGTTGCGGCAAACAGGGCCGCGCCGATGGCGAGCGGCGAGCCCGAAAGAAGAACCTTGGTGATCTTTTGCATTGCTACCCCATAAATCGTTACGGCTATCTGCGGGCAGGTCCGGTCAGGCTTTTGCCCGTTCGGCCAGACTGTGTCCGCTCATTTGTTATCTCGCACCAGAGAGCGACCCCCTGTCGCTCTATGGTGCGTTCGCTCATCTGCGCGTTAAACCATCCCGTTCAAACCGGCCTGGCATGTTCCATCTTCGCTAAGCGTAATAATGTTGCGCCTGCGAAGCACGCGGTCAACCCAAATCGCAACCGGCGGCCAGCGCAAAGCTTATAGCTTGCCGCCTGTCATATTTTGGCAACACTCAGGCGCGGGCGCCGCTACTTGCGGAACACCACCTTGGTGCGGCTGCTCACCATCAGCGCCAGCCGCGCCGCATCCCAGTTGGTAAGGCGCACGCAGCCGTGGCTCTCGGTCCGGCCGATCAGCGCCGGTTCGGGCGTGCCGTGGATGCCGTAATGCTCCTTGGTGAGGTCGATCCACACCACCCCGACCGGGCCGTTCGGCCCTGGCGGCAGGCGCTGCTTGTCTTGGCTATCATCGACATCCCAGAACAGTTCGGGGTTGTAGGCGAAGGGCGGATTATAGGCGACGCCCTTGACCTTCCAATCGCCGATCGGGAGCGGATCGTGCTCGGACCCGGTGGTGACAGTGAAAGCCGCCACCAGCCGGCCTTGTGCGTCATAGGCGCGCAGCCAGCCCTCGCTCTCGTCAACCACTATGCGGACCACCTCGGGCTGGTTGGTGCCAACGCCGAGCGAGCGCAGCGTGTCCAGCCAACCGGGCTTTTTGACCTGCGCCGGATCGATGGCATCGGCGCCGATGTTGGGGACACGGATTGGCTGGCCGGGGGCGAAGGCAGGTGCGGCGGGGGCAGGTGCGGCGGGGGCAGGTGCGGCGGGGGCGGGCGCGGCGGGGGTGATTGCGGCGGGGGGGCTCGCGGTCTGTCGCTCCGGATTCAGCAGGGCGAGCACCTCGGGCGTGGTGTGGAACCGCTCGGCGAGCTTCTCGGCCATGCTCTCGTAGCCGAGCCGAGTCAGCTTGGCCTGCGCGGCCGCATCGTCGGGCAGAGCGGTGAAGGTGATCTTGCCCCACGCGTCTGGGATGGTGACGACGCGGGTCGCGGGGATGTCGGACCACGCGGCAAGCGCCTGCGCGGTGGCTTTGTCGAGCGTGCCGGTGACCGGAAGGCCCCGCGCCTGCTGGAAGGCCGTCAGCGCGTTGGAAAAGGAGCGGTTGGACTGCCCGTCGATGACGCCCGAGCTGAAGCCGAGCCGGTCGAGCACCACCTGTGCCTGCATGACAGGGCGCGGCTCGGAGCCCGGGGTGTAAGCTTCAGGCGCTTGCCCGGACGCGGGATCGCGCGAGGCCATGCTGTCGGCGCCTTGGCTGCGGGCCGGAGCGGGCGCATCGGGCTTGTCCGGCTTCGACCCGCCCGTGTTGTCGCAGCCAGCGAGTATCAGCAAAGCGAGCGGCAGGCAGGCAAAGAGGTTCGGCGAACGCATGGGAGTTCCTTGGGGTTATTGAGCGATAGAGATCAGGCGGCGGTCTCGGTGACCCGGAACTGAACGCCCGGAACGGTTGGGGGCGAATTCGGTGTGTGTTTAGACCCCTTCCAGAGCGGTCCAGACCCCCCCTTGGGGTGCTCCAGAGGCGTTTAGACCCCCTCTAGACCCCCTCTTGAGGCACTCTAGAATGGCAAAAAAGCGGTTTTCAGGGCAAAAAACGCGACTTGGCGGGGTCATGCGAGCGGCACTCTTTTCCGCGCCTTGGGCCTTTCCCTCCCAACCTAGGGTGGGTCCCAGGGTGTCAGGACGCTGGCCCGACCACGAAGCCGATCGGCTTGCAGCTACCCCCGCTCGAGGCACAGGCCGAACACGCGGCCAGCCCCACCACCAGATCCATCTCCGCACGAGATCCGGAACGCGGCGGGGTGCGCCGGGTCACGAAGGATCCCCCGGAACGAATGGGCACGCCCAGTCGCCCTCGACCTCGCGGCCGCTGTACTGGCGCGCCTCGCTGATGTCGCCATGGCGCTCGACCATCGGATTGATGCTGCCATCGAAGGCCTCGTCGCGGGCGAGAATGACCTCGCGCATCCGCTCGTACCGCTGCTCGGCGCGCAGGCGCTTGAACTGGCTGTGCAGATTGAAGACGATCGCCGGGAAGGGCAGGCGGCGGGCGCGGCGCGAGGCATTGGGGTGGAGCCCGACGGCGAAATAGGCCTTGCCGCCGAAGCTGAGCGCGAAATCCGAGTGATCGGGATCGGCGCTGAAGCCTGTAGCTTGGCGGTGGCCCGCCGCACGGTCAAGCTCCGTCAGCGCGCCGAGCCGCTGCCACAGGGCCGCCTCAAAGCCGCGCTCGTCGAGGCCGATCGGCCCGGTGAAGACCACCGCGAGGCTCCGAAAGCCCTTGTCGCCAGCCTGCACCGCGCGGCTCCACTGGACGAGCCTTTCGTGGATGCGCACATCGTCCCGCGCGCAGCGCACCGAGAAAGCGGGCTCGACCGCCAGATTGCCCTGCGACAGCGCCGACTTCGCGCCGACACAAGGAAAATCGGGCTTCTCCACCAGGCCCGTCATTGCCGCAGCGAGGCGCGGGCTGGGCGCATCGTGTTCGCGCAGCGGCGGGCGGGGCGGACGATGAATGCTGAAGACGTAAGTCACGAAGGCCACCTTGATAATTCAGTCGCAATTGCCGGGGGGCAATCATTCGCCCGTAGCGCTCGCGGATCAGAGCAAGTGCCGTGTTGTCCGGGCGCGACAGGAGGGCGCTTTTCGGCTTAGGCTCAACGGGGTATTTGGCCTCTAACCTGAGTCACGATTGGCAGCGGAACGCAGGCGGGCGGTGCCTTGACTGCGATCACCGGAGCTTCTCGGCAGCGGTTCGGGCCCGTTCGCAAAAACAAGGAAAACGCTTCTGTCCGCCGCGGGCAAACTTGCCGCACTACGTGGTTCGTTGCAGACGCTTTGTTAAATCATATCAGCGCAATGCCTCACGTGTGAAGGACGATCCGCGCCTCGACGCCAGCCGCAACCTCGATCTCGGTGCGATCGCCGATCGCGAGCTATTCTCGCGCATCACCCTGCTCGCCAGCACCATGCTCGGCTGCCCGATCGCGCTGCTCTCGGTGGTTGAGCAGGACCACCAGTGGTTCCTTGGGCGCACCGGCACCGACCTTGTCGAGACGAAGATCGGGGACTCCTTCTGCGCGTTCTGCATGCTCGGCGACGGCCCGATGCTGGTCCCCGACGCCCAGTTTGATACGCGGTTCGAGGGCAATAGCCTGGTCACCGGCGCGCCCTTCATCCGCTCATATCTGGGCGTGCCGATCCGCGGCGACGACGGCGTGCCGCTCGGCGCGCTGTGCTGCATCTCGGACAAGGCGAACGCCTTCCGCCCCGACCAGATCGCCCCGCTGGCGATGCTGGCAGAACTCGCCGAACAGAGCATCACACTCCACGCCCGCACCCAAGCTCTGAGCCTTGCCAACGCCGCGCTACAGCAATCGAGCCAGATCTTTCGCCAGGCCGAATGCGCCGCCAATGTCGGGAGCTGGCGGCTCGATCTCGGCACGCGTCAGCTCCATTGGTCAGATCAGGTCTATGCGATCAACGGCCTGCCGAAAAGTCATGTGCCGAGCGTTGCGGAATCGGTGGCGCTCTACGCCCCCCACGACCGGAGCATGGTGGTCTCGCGTATGGAGCAACTAATCGCCGATGCGCGGCCCTTCACCTACGAGGCGAGCATCCTGCGTCCCGACGGCGAGCCTCGGCGCATCCGGGTGGTGGGTGAGCGGGTCGATGTCGACGGCAAACCCGACTCCATCGCCGGTATCATCCTCGATTGTACCGACGAGCATATGCGCAACGTCGCGCTGAAGCGCGCCGCCAAGCGCGACCGGCTGACCGGATTGTACAACCGCGCCACCTTCGGCCAGCCGCCGAGATGCAGCGCGCCGAGGAGCGGCCAGTTACGATCGCGCTGCTCGATCTCGACGGGTTCAAGGACGTCAATGACACGCTCGGGCATCTTGTGGGCGACCGAGTGCTCGAGACGATCGCCGGGCTATTGCAGACCAAAGCCGCCGACGGCGTGTTCCTCGCGCGCTGGGGCGGCGACGAGTTCGCGCTACTCTTCCCGCCGTCGATGGCGCTCGAGGAGGTCACGACATTGCTCGACGGGCTGCTGAGCGAGCTCGCCGAAATGCCGCCGCTGGGCACCCTGCATCTGAGGATCGGTGCGACCTGCGGCGTCGCCCGCATGACCACCAGCGCCAGCAGCGAGGAGATCATGCGGCGCGCCGACCTTGCGCTTTACCGCGGCAAGGAGCAGGGGCGCGGCGCAGTGGTGTGCTGGGACAAGCACATCGAGGCGCGCCAGTGCGAGCGCCAGCGCATTATCACGCAGTTGCGCAGCGCTCTCGACAGCGGGCGGGCGCTGGCCGCTTATCAGCCGATCGTCGAACTTGCGACTGGGCGCGTGGTCTCGGTCGAAGCCCTATTGCGCCTGCGCGGCGAAGAAGGCAGCCTGATCGCAGCGAGCGAGGTCTTCGCTGCGCTGCTCGATCCCGAATTGTCGCGCCGGGTGTCGCGCGTGATGCTCGACCATGTGGTCACCGACGGGCCGGCGATCCTTGCGCTGTTCGGGCCGGACGTCCGCATCGGGCTCAACCTTTCGGACGCGGACCTGAGACGCGGGGACTTTGTCCGCCACCTCATCGACGTGATCGACGGCAGCCCGCTGGCGCCCAAAAACATCTGTATCGAAGTGACCGAGACCATGCTGCTCGACGCTAGCGGACATCTACGCACCTCGCTCACCACGCTCGACGAATGCGGCTTCACGATTTGCCTCGACGATTTCGGTACCGGGTTCTCCTCGCTCACCCACCTGCGCGCCTTCCCGATCCACAAGGTCAAGATCGATCGCGACTTCATCGCCAGCATCGGCGAGGATCACCAGTCGCGGCTGATCATTCAGGCGATCGTGCAGATGGGACACAGCCTGGGCCTCAGGGTGGTGGTCGAGGGGGTCGAGACCGAGGAGCAGGAGATCTTCCTGCGCGAGGTCGGCTGCCGCCATGTGCAGGGCTACCGCTATGGCCGCCCGGGCCTGCTGGCGGACCTGCAGGCGCGCTTCGTCGCCGAGCATACCCGCCAGCGCGCCTAGATCAGCGGGCCAGCAGGGCCTCGCGGGCTGCGTCGCCGGCCTTGAAGATAAAGGTCTCGGGGTTTGTGCCGCCGCCGATATTGACCCGGTTCTCCTGCCGCGCCCAGACATCGGTGAGGATCTGCGAATCGAACCGCAGCCCCGCCTGGCCCGCTGCTTTGGCTTCGGCAGGCGCCGGGACTTCCTGATAGACCCACAGGCTCCCGCCGGTGATCTCGCTGCCCACGTAGCTGGGTTCGGCGGGCTTGCCGTTGACCTCGAGCAAAAAGCGGCGCGTGACGTAACGCGCGAAGGCCTCGCGGCTCTTTTCGCTGCCGATGATGTCGGGACTTGCTATCCCCTGCACCCTCAACGCGTGCTCAGCATCGTGCACCGGCACCTGATGCACGATCTCGATCATCGCAGTGCGCGGGTTGAGTGACACGGTGCTGATCGCGATTTTCTGCTGATGGGCGAGCGCGCTGCCGACCCCGACTGGGGCCAGCAGCAGTGCCAGCGCAGCCACAAGTCCGGGCAGCGGGCGGCGCAAGCTCACTTGCGC
>JBBRUU010000088.1:0-12048 GCA_038247515.1 Sphingomonadales bacterium | reverse complement strand
TCGAGCGCCTGCGGATCATCCCCGCATGGTCCCAGTTCCTGCCGCTGGAGGTGCTCGGCAGCCATGTCGGCCCCTCGCCCAATCCGATCACCGGGCGGCGCGCGTCGATGGACTTCCGCGCCAAGGTCGCGGTGTTCGGGCACATGGGGGTCGAGGCCGATCCGTCGCGGATGACCGACCGCGAGCGCGAGACCCTCGCCGCCCATATCGCGCTTTACAAGGCGTGGCGCGGGGTGCTGCATTCCGGCGCGCTCCACCGCCTCGCGCACCCCGATCCGGGCGTGACGGGCATGATGGTGACCCACGCGGATAAGGCGCTGGTGCTGGCCGCGCAGACCGCGTTCTCGCCGGTGTTCGACGCTGCGCCGCTGCGTCTTGCGGGGCTGGAACCGCAGGCGCGTTACCGCGTGACTCTGCCCGAACCCTGGCCGCCCAAGGCGCGGGCCTATCTCGCCGATCCTGACCAATGGCGTACCGGCATCACCCTGTCGGGCACAGCGCTGATGGCGCAGGGCCTCGCCCTCCCCCTCACCCACCCCGAAACCGCGTGGCTGATCGCGCTGGAGAGGTTGCCGCAATGAAGCTTGGCTGCTGTTACTACCCCGAACATTGGCCCGAAGCGATGTGGGCCAAGGACGCGCGGCAGATGGCCGACATGGGTCTGCAGCTGGTGCGGATCGGTGAATTTGCGTGGAGCCGGATCGAGCCTGCAGGCGATGCTCGTTACGACTGGGGCTGGCTCGACCGGGCGATCGGCACGCTCCATGCAGCGGGGCTGCAAGTCATCCTCGGCACGCCGACCGCCACCCCGCCCAAGTGGCTGTTGGACCGGATGCCCGACATGGTCGCCATCGATCAGCAGGGCCACCCGCGCGGCTTCGGCTCGCGGCGGCACTACTGCTTCAGCCATGAAGGCTACCGCGCCGAGTGTCGCCGGATCGTCACCGCGCAGGCCGAACGTTACGCCGCGCACCCGGCGGTCGTCATGTGGCAGACCGACAACGAATATGGCTGCCACGACACCGTCCTGAGCTTCTCCGAAGCCGCCGCTTTAGCCTTTCGCGGCTGGCTGGAGGCGCGTTACGGCACTGTGCATGCGCTCAACGCGGCGTGGGGTAATGTGTTCTGGAGCATGGAATACCGCAGCTTTGCCGAGGTCGATCCGCCGCATCTGACCGTAACCGAAGCCAACCCTGCGCACTGGCTCGACTATCGCCGCTTCGCTTCCGATCAGGTCGTCAGCTTCAACCGCGAGCAGGTCGATATCATCCGAGCCCATTCACCCAAAGACGGCCAGCGCCGCGACATCACGCACAACTTCATGGGCTTTTTCACCGAGTTCGATCACTATGCCATGGGCCGCGATATCGACGTGGCGACGTGGGATTCCTACCCGCTCGGCTTTCTCGAACAGTTCTGGTTCTCGCCGGACGAGAAGCACGCCTACCTGCGCCAGGGCCACCCCGACATCGCCGCCTTCCACCACGATCTCTATCGCGGATGCTGCGCCGAGGGTTCTGGCGGCCGCTGGGGGGTGATGGAGCAGCAGCCCGGGCCGGTGAACTGGGCGCGCTTCAATCCCGCGCCGCTGGCGGGGATGGTGACGCTGTGGACGCTGGAGGCCTGCGCGCACGGGGCCGAGTTTACCTCCTACTTCCGCTGGCGGCAGGCGCCGTTCGCGCAGGAGCAGATGCACGCCGGCCTGCTGCGCCCCGATAGCTCCGAAGCGGAAGGCGCAGACGAGGTGCGCGCGGCGGCGGCGGTGCTGGCGGACATAGGCCCGCAGGTACTCGCGAAGGCTCCGGTCGCGCTGGTGTTCTCCTACGAGGCGGCATGGGTGATCGGCATCCAGCCGCAGGGGGCAAGCTTCCGCTATCTGGAGCTGGTTTTCGAATGCTACTCGGCGCTGCGAAGCCGGGGCCTCGACATCGATATCGTATCGCCGGACGCCGACCTTACAGGCTACCAGATGGTGATAGTGCCGACGCTGCCGATCGTGCCCGAGGGATTTGCGGCCAAGCTGGAGGCGCTCGATTGCCCGGTGCTGCTCGGCCCGAGGTCGGGGAGCAAGACGGCAAGTTTCTGCATTCCCGAGGGGCTGGCACCCGGCGCGCTCAAGCCGCTGCTCGGGCTGACCGTCACCCGCGCCGAGAGCTTGCGCGACGGGGTGGCCGAGGCTGCGGAAGGCTTTGCTGTGACCCGCTGGCGCGAGGATGTCGCAAGCGCGTCCGCCCCCGAATTGTCGGACAGCGACGGGCGCGGCGTAGTTTACTACAGCGGCGGCGTGCGGTATTGCGCGGTCTGGCCCGGCCGCGCCTTGTTAGCGATGCTCATCGAACGGATGGCAGGCAAGGCCGGTGTAAAACTGATCGATTTGCCCGAAGGAATCCGGGTGCGGCGCACGCAAGATTATGTTTTCACGCTCAATTATTCAGCAAATCCGGTTTTTGTGCCGCATCTAGGGGTCACTTTGACCCCTGCTAGCTGGCATCTAGACCCCCTTTTGACGCGTTTAGACCCCCCTTAGACCCCCTCTAGACCCCCGCCACAAGGCGCTGATAATGCTCTTCGAGCGTCTCGGAGCCATATTCGGGGGTCAGATCGGCGGAATATGTTCCGGTTTCAGGATCAAGCACTAGCATTGATTCGGTGGCGTAGTAGCGCGCGATCCGGGCGTATTCGGCCTTCTCGGCAAACCAGCCGGAAAACGGTGCGCCAAGGCTCAGGATGCGCTCGGCATAGGTGAAGATTTTCGGCGATACCGATTTGAATTGCGGCTCCTTGCCGGCAACCTTGAAGAGCAAATTTCCCTGTTCACGCAAGGAGATAGCAGGGCCCCGGCCGCCGATGGGCAAGATCTTCCCGAGCGCCTCGGGATCGTCGATGCACCCGGCGATAAAGCCCGCCAGATCATCATCGCTGATCGGCTTGCAGCGGGTCAGCGCCCCATCGCCGAAGATCAGGAACGACTTGCCCGCTTTCACCCTTTTCACCTGTCCGGACAAGGACTTGAAGAAGGCTGTGGGCCGCACGATCGTGTAACCGATCCCGCTCCCCGCCAGCACCGCCTCAAAGGCGAGCTTGGCGTGCTGGAAGGCAAGGAGCGGCCTCTGCACGCAGATCGCCGAGAGCAGGATGAAGTGCCCGGCACCCGCCGCCTGCGCCGCTTCCAGCAGGGCAACATTAGCCTCGTAATCAACGGCTTGTGCATCCCTCGGCGATCCTGAGCGTGAAGCGATGCAGGAAATCACGACCTCGGGCCGCGTTTCGGCCAGCGCCTGCGCCAGCGTGCCAGCATCCGCCAGCATGCCGCGCGGCAGGGCGACGACATCATGTCCATCCGCCTCCATCTGCCGCAGTACCGCCGAGCCAATCGTCCCGCTCGCCCCGGCAAGGGCAATACGGCGCGGGGTGGGAAGAACCTCGTTCATGCGCCCGCCATAACGCGCACGGGCGCGGAGCGCAAAAGTGCGAGTTGCCGCGCGACCTTCGCACGCCCAGCCTTGCCGTGACGCTTGGGGAAAGGCGCCGCCATGCAAGACCCGTATATCTTCGTCGTGATCGTCAGTTCGCTAGCGCTGCTCGCCTATTACTTCACGCTGCTCAAGGCAGGCCTTGCGCGGGTAAAGTTCAAGGTGCCGGCGCCTTTGCACGATGGGCCGGAGGAATATGTCCGCTACGTGCGCGCGCACCACAACACGCTCGAACACCTCGTGCTGTTCCTGCCCGGCATGTGGCTGTTCGCCTATGCGGTGAGCCCGCTGTGGGCAGCGGCGATCGGGGCGGTCTGGCCGCCGATGCGGGTGCTCTATGCGCTGGGTTATCACAGGGCGGCAGAGAAGCGGCTGATCCCGCTCTATATCTCTATGCCGCCGATCTATATCTTCGTGCTCGGCTCGCTCGTGAGCGGGATCGTGAAGCTTGTGCAAGGAGCCTAGGCAATGGCGGCAGACTATGACTTGGTGATCCGCGGCGGCACGATTGCCGACGGCACTGGCGGCGATCTGATCAAGGGCGATGTTGCTATTACAGCCGGAAAAATTGCCGCAATCGGCAGCGTAAGTGGGCACGGGAGCGAGGAAATCGGCGCGCATGGCCGCATCGTTACGCCCGGATTCATCGACGTTCACACCCATTATGACGGCCAATGCATCTGGGCCGAGGAGCTTTCGCCTTCCTCGTCGCACGGCGTCACGACGGCGGTGATGGGCAATTGCGGGGTGGGCTTTGCGCCCTGCCGCAAGTCCGATCACGCGATGCTCATAAACGTCATGGAAGGGGTCGAGGACATCCCCGGCGTGGTGATGACCGAAGGGCTAGACTGGGACTGGGAGACCTTCCCCGAATATCTCGACACTGTCGCTGCCGGAAGGCGCGACATCGACGTGGCGGCCTATCTGCCGCACTCGCCCTTGCGGGTCTATGCGATGGGAGAACGCGGGGCCGCGCGCGAGGTTGCGACCGCCGAAGACCTTGCCCTGATGCGCCGCCTGACGTCCGAGGCGATGCAAGCAGGCGCAATCGGGTTCGCCACCTCGCGGCTCAGCATCCACAAGACCGCCGATGGCGAGGCGATCCCGACCTTCGATACCGACATCGCCGAGCTTGAGGCGATCACTCGCGGCATGGCCGATGCCGGCGCGGGGACGTTTCAGGTGGTGCTCGATGCATTTGTCGGGTGGGACAAGGAATACCGCGTCATCGAGCGCGTGATCGCCGCGAGCGGTCGCCCCGCAACCTTCACCCTCGCCTCGGGCAATGACGCACCCCCGCGCTGGCGGCGGGTGCTGGAGATGCTCGAGCGCACCCATGCGGCGGGCGGCGTTGCCCACGCGCAGGTGATGCCGCGCCCGATCGGGTTGATCGCGGGCCTCGAACTGACGGTACACCCCTTCGTGCTGTGCCCCAGCTGGGCGAAAATCGCGCACCTCTCGATCCCAGAGCAAGTGGCCGCGATGCGCGATCCGGCTCTGCGGGCGGCGCTTCTCAGCGAGGATTTCAACTCGGGTCACCCCTTCAACGAGCTTGCGCGCAACTGGCGCTGGCTGTTCCCGCTCGACAATCCGCCCGACTATGCCCCGCCCGCCTACATGAGCATGGCCGGGCAAGCCGCAGCGCGCGGCTGCACCCCGCAGGAGGTCGCTTACGACCGCTTGCTGGCAACCGAGGGGCGCGGGCTGTTTCTCGCCGCGCTCGGCAATTACGAGAACGCCAGCCTCGCCAGCGCCCACGAAATGCTGCGCCATCCGCATTGCGTTCCCGGGCTGGGCGATGGCGGCGCACATTACGGAGCGATCTGCGATGCGAGCTATTCGACCTATCTGCTCATCCAGTTTGTTCAGAAGGACGGGCCGCTGAAGCTGGGGCTGGCTGAAGCAGTGCATATGCTTTCGGCCAAGGCGGCGCGCGCGGTCGGCTTCACCGATCGCGGCACGCTGCACGTGGGCGGGCGGGCGGATCTCAATGTGATCGACCTCGATGGCCTCACGCTTCACTTGCCCGAAGTGGTGCGTGATCTCCCCGCAGGCGGCCGCCGGTTGCACCAGCGCGCCACCGGCTACGAGGCGACGATTGTCGCGGGCGAGGTGATCAGGCGCTTCGATGAAAGCACCGGCGCGCGGCCCGGCAAGCTGGTGCGCGGGGCGGGATATCGGGCCGCAGCCTAGAAGGTAGAGGTGCCGATCCCGCCGTCGACCACCAGCGACTGGCCGGTGACGTAACTCGCCTGCGCGCTGCAGAACATGGCGACCAGTGCGCCCAGATCCTCGGCATCACCGAAGCGTCCGGCGGGCAGGCGCACCGCGTTGACGAAGGCGGCGACCTCCTCGTCATAGCTGCGTCCGTTGACCGCCGCGCGCGGGGCCAGCGCTTCCTCGATCCCCGGCGTGTGATGCATCCCCGGCAGCACCGAGTTGATCGTGACATTGTGCGGGGCGAGCTCCTTGGAGATCGCGTGGCAATAGTTTGCGAGCGCCGCTCTCGGAGGCCCGGAAAGCACGCGCATCGCCGCCGGATACTTGGCTGCGCCCGTGCTGATATTGACGATCCGCCCCCAACGGCGTTCGATCATCGGGCCGACCGCCGCCTTGATGTATTCGATGGGGCTCAGCAGCGCGGTCGCAACCGACTTCTCGAAATCCTCGCGCGAGACGCCCCGAAAGTCGCCGGTGAAGGGCGGCGGGGCGCAGGTGGCCACCAAAATGTCGGGATCGGGGATCGCGGCAAGGATTTTCGCGCGCCCCTCGTCCGAGGCGTGATCCGCGACGAGGGGGTGCACCTTGGCTCCGCTCTCGGCCGCTATGGCCCGGCAGGTCGCTTCGAGCCGTTCGGCCCCGCGCGCCGAGATGAACACCTCGGCCCCCTCCCGAGCCAATGCCAGCGCCGCCCCGCGTCCCATCCCGGCGCTGCCACCGTTGACCAGCGCCCTGCGTCCCCTGATTCCCAGATCCATTGCTTCCCCCTTACCTGCCGCCCGTCACATAAAGGCATTGGCCCGTCACCCAGCTTGCCGCCGGCGAGGCCATGAACACCACCGCTGCGGCAATATCTTCCGGCTCGCCATAGCGGCCCATCGGAATGCCGATCATCGCCAGCAGCTTTTCGCGCTTTTCGGGGGTGTCTGTGCCCATGCACTCGTCGAAATTCTCGGTCGGTACGGGGCCGGGCGCGATCGCATTAACGCGGATCTGCGGCGCAAGTTCGACCGAAAGCGTGCTCGTCAGGCTGTTGACCGCCGCCTTTGCCGCGCCATAGGGGCCGTTTTTGACCTGCGGGCCAAAAGCCGCGCGCGAGGAGATGTTGACGATCGCCCCGCCGGCTTCGCCCATATGGCGCGCCGCAATGCTTGCGCCCAGCCACACCGCTTTGAGATTGAGCGCGATCTGCGCATCGAAACTGGCTTCGGGCGTGCGGGTGAGGTAGCGCGCAGTCGCATCGGGGATGCCGCCAGCATTGTTGACCCAAATCGTCAGCTTGCCGAGCTGGCGGACCGTTTCGGATGCCAGATGTTCGAGCGCTTGTGCGTCGGTGGCGTCGGTCGCCAGCGGCAGGGCCCGGCGGCCCAGAGCGGTGATTTCCGCCGCCACGGCATCGAGATCGCTCTGCGTGCGTGAGGCCAGTGCCACATCGGCGCCCGCCTCTGCCAGCGCGATCGCGATAGCGCGCCCGATGCCCTTGCCTGCGCCTGTCACCACCGCCACATCGCCATCGATCCGGAACCGGTCGAGAATGCCCATCCCTTGCCTCCACAGCCATCATGGCCGCGCCGCCAGCCCTAAGGCTGCGCTGCGCAAGCAACACTGGCGCTTCCACTAGGCGTGGGCGCGCGGCGGGTTCAGCCTTGGGGCTGGATGCGAAAGAGCCTGCCGCTGCCGCTCCCCGGCACCTCGACGAAGCCTTTGGGGACGGTGTAGCGCTCGGGCATATAGCCCACGATCCAGACGTGGGTGAAGGCGCTTTGCGGAAGCTTGTCGAGCGTCGGCGTCACCTTGGGCAGCACTGACGCCCCGCAGGCATCGCTCTGCACCAGATGCGAGGGATCTTGCACGAAGGGTTCGCCGGCGGGATAATGGACGATCATCGGGTTGACCCCCGGCTGCTGCCACTGGTCGTTGACGAAGGCGTTGCGCCGCGCCAGCGCCGCTCCGGCCACATGGTCGAGCACAGGGAGAGTCCACCTGACCGCGCAGGGCTTGATCACGAAGAAGGCGACCCGTGCGTCTTTCGGCATGTTGCCTAGCGCAGGAAGTGCAGCCTGCACAATGCGGTCCTGCTCGACATAGCCCGCGCTCGTCACCGCCATGCGCCCTGCGAAAAAGGCGAGCGCGACGAGGCCCGCGATGCGCAGGTCGCGCGCGCCCACCTGCGCGATGCCGATCGCCACCAACCCGACCGCAAGGCCATAAGGCAGCAAGCGCATATCCGCGAAGGCGGAGCCGAACACCCAGCTCGGCAGAATGAAGAAGAAGGCGACGCACAATAGCGCGGCGATGCCGACCCGGTGATCGAACGCAGCCGAACGGCTCAGCCGCACCCAGCAGAGCAGCCCGGCAACTACGGCGAGCGCGCCGATATCCATCGGCTTCCAGACGCTCCGGAAAGGCGAGAACAGCCAGTTGAACTTGAAAGGCAGCGACCAGCCTGACATCAAAGGGCCTGCGGTTTCCGCGCGCCATATTGCCATCGGGACGATAGGCAGCAGCAAGGGCCAGCATGCGGCAAGGATGCGCCCGACCGCCCGCACCGGATGCATCCGCGCCCCGATCACCTCGGCGAGCATGGTCGATCCGGTCAGCAGTCCGAGGAAGGCCCAGCCATAGGTGTGACACGCCCAGATGGAAGCGCCCGCGACCGCCAGCCAAAGGCCCGCTGCGACCTCGCGTCCATTACGGTGCAGCCGCAGCCACGCCGCAAAGGCGAGCAACGCCAGCGCCATGCTCAGCGCGTAGTTGATAAAGCCGTAGTTGAAGGGATAGCCATAAAGCAGCGGGATCGCCGCCACGGCGAAAGGCGTGACGCGGCCGTGGATCTCGCGGCTGACCAGCATCAGCCCAAGCGCGCCAAGCAGCTGGGTCAGGATCACGACGCAACGCACCGATGCTTCAAGCCCGAGAAGCGGGTGCAGCGCCTGCACCAGTATGTCCGCTCCCAGGTTGCCGATCAACTTCCACTCATAGGAGTAGAAGGGCTGGAGCTCGGGACGCTGGGCGAGCTCGGTCTGCACCGCAAAGCGCCCCAGGTGGCCGTAGAGATCGACCAGCGGGGGGAACTCGACCAGCAGCAGTGGCACAATGGCGATAAGGCAGACAAGCAGCACCGCAGGCCAGCGGTCGAGCCAGCCGAACGCCTGCGGCGTGCCGCTTGAGGGCACGATGGACGAGGGATCTGCGGAGATCATTCGGTGACTGCGGGCCTGAAGACGAAGAGCTGGGAGAGGAGGAAAAAGATCAGCACATAGACGCCGATCGCGGGCAGCTGCGCCAGCGGATTATCCGACCCTAGGGACGATTGCGCGGCGGACAGCACCGCCACATTGGCCCCGTAGGCGACGGCGAAAGCGGCGAGAAACTTCGCCACCTCGCGGCCCTGCACCGCGCCGGTCACCCCGAAAACGAAGCGGCGATTGAGGGTGAAGGACAGCACCAGCCCGACGCCGAAGCCCGCGGCATTGGCAGCCAGCCCGCTCAGCCCCGCCCACAAACCGCCAAAGATCACCGCCCAGCCGACGGCGGAATTGACAAGCCCCGCCAGCGCGAAACGGAACAGGCGCGCCAGCATCGGCTCAGCGCGCGACGAGGCAGTATTGCGCGCCGAGCGGCAACCAGCCGAGTGCGCGCTCAAGCGGGCGCAGGGCGCTGAGAAAGGCCGGGAAGAACAGCGTCCAGCGCAAGCCCACATCGGTAAAGCCCGCAGCCCGGAAACGGCGGCGCATCTCGGGCGCGCTGATCAGCACCGCGTTCGCATCGAACGGGCAGGTGCGCACCGCATGCTGGGTCGCCGGGTTCCAGGGGTTGTGCTCGAACAGCACAAAGCGCCCCTTGGCGCTCAGCGTCCGGCGGATCTCGGCTAGAAGGCGGATGTGATCCTCGGCCGGGATATGGTGGAAGACGCACGCCGTGAACACGAGGTCGAAGCTGCCATCTTCAAACGGCAACGTGCGCCCGTCGTAGCACACCGCCTCAAGCGGGCGGATCGCACGTGCCTCGCAATGCGTGAGCGAGCGGGCCGACACGTCGAGCGCGGTGAGCGCCGCTTCCGGAAAGGCTTCTTGCAGGTGTGGCACGCAATTGCCCCGGCCTGCGCCGAAATCCATGATCCGCTGCGGACGAACGCCCGAAGCCGCCATCGCGCGCGTGGCTTCGGTCGCCTTGTAGGCGGCAAAGAAATCGGGGTCCTCGCCGCTCAGCTTGACCGAGGCTGCGTGCTGCGCGTCGTATTCATCGACATAGGCGTCGAATTCAGCCTGCGACACGGATCACCTCGCTGGTATCGGCCACGATGCTCGCCGCTGCGCCCGACTGCGTCCCTAGATTGGCCGCGACCGGGTGGCGGCGGACCTCGGCTACGATGAACAGCGGACGCTGCTTGGCTTCCATGTACATGCGGCCCAGATACTCGCCGAACACGCCCAACACCAACAGTTGGACGCTGCCCATGATCAGGATCAACGCGGCAAGGCTCGCCCAGCCCTGCACGGTCCCGCCCTCCAGCCACACCCAGGCGATCCCGGCCAGCGAGACGAGGCCGGCAAGGCCGAACAGCATGCCGAGATGCGAGGCAAAGCGCAGCGGCACCACCGAGAAGCTGGTCACCGCGTCGATCGCCAGCGCCACCATCTTGCGCAGCGGATAATTGGTTTCCCCGGCGAAGCGCGCATCGCGTTCGTAGGGGAAGGGCACCTGGCTGAAGCCGACGAAGCTAACTAGTCCGCGAACGAAGCGGTACCGTTCGGGCATGGCGTTAAGCTGCTCGACCACGCGCCGCGTCATCAGCCGGAAATCGCCGGTGTCGGGCGGAATGTGGGTGTCGACCAGCTTGCCGAGCATCCGGTAAAACAGCGCCGCAGTGCCGCGCTTGAAGGCGGTCTCGCCGTGGCGCTTGATGCGCTGGCCGTAGACCACGTCGTGCCCCTCGCGCAGCTTGGCGAGCATCGGCCCGAGCAGTTCGGGCTGGTCCTGCAGGTCGGCATCAAGCACGAAGACGATATCGCCGCGCACATGATTGAGCCCCGCGGTCAGCGCCAGCTGGTGGCCGTGATTGCGCGCAAGGTTGATCGCTACGATGCGCGGGTCGCGCTCGGCATGCTGGCAGATCTTGGCCCAGCTAGCGTCCTTCGACCCATCGTTTACGAGGATGAACTCGTAGCGGTCGGCGAAGATGTCATGCGCCGCTGTGGTCACGCGGGCGACGAGCGCATCGAGCCCTGCTTCCTCGTTGTAGACGGGGATCACCACCGAAAGCACGCAGGAGCCTGATCCTGTCTGCGGAACCTGCAACATTCCAGACCTCCTGAAGCCTTGGGGAATGGTAGCGAAAAATGGTCAATAGCCGGTTACCGGCGGACCGTCCCGCCCCTTCGCCCCAAAGCGAAGGGCGCGCGGTACAAACTCACTAGGTGACCCATCATTGCGGAGGGGTCGCTGCACCGCGGCACTTAAAATCAAAACGGGCGCTTAGTGCACGGTCCACCTTCCTCGACCTCCCGAACCCAAGCAGCTCCCGATCGCGCCGAAGCGTTAAGGTCGCCGCGGAGCTGTTTAGGGCACTTTGCCAGGAAGGGAACCGGGAAATCGCCCCACTCCCCGCCCTGCCTGTCGCTGGTCGGTGTGGCCACCAATGAGGCGCCAAGTGAGCGCGCGAGAGGGGCGATGGACAGCAAAGCAACAATCAACGGTAATTGGCGTCGCAGACGATCAGACAGACAAACAGGCACGTGCTCCACCCATCCTGCCACATGTGACATTTTTGACACGAAATGACCGACTGATGCATCGTTAAGAGACCTTCATGATTCTTTAGCTTGGAATATTGGAGGGCATTTTGCAGAACCGGGTCTCAAACGTTAGAAAAGGTAGGCTTCATGAAAGCGTCTCTCATCACGCGGAATAATCGTATAGCCCTGATGGTTGGTGTTGCGCTCGGCGCCGTGGCTTCATCGCATCCTGCGTATGCTCAGGATGTCGCCGCCGAAGATGAGCCTTCCGAAGAGGCTGCCGCTCCCGCTAACTCGATCGTCGTCACTGGCTCGCGCATTCGATCAGTCACCCCGTTCAACAGCCCGGACCCCATCGCGGTCCTAGATCCGGAAGTCGCCAAGAAAGAGGGCCGCTTCGATCTTGCGAGCACGCTGCAAGGCTCCTCGATCGCTGCTGGCTCGACCCAGGTGACTTCGGCGCTTTCGTCCAACTTCGTGACCAACGGCGGCCCCGGCGCCCAGACCATCGACCTTCGCGGGCTCGGCGCCAACCGCACGCTGGTGCTGCTGAACGGCCGCCGTGCAGGGCCTGCCGGTACGCGGGGCGGGGTTTCGTCCTTCGACCTCAACGTGCT
>JBBRUU010000087.1:0-12123 GCA_038247515.1 Sphingomonadales bacterium | reverse complement strand
CAAGGCGCGCGCGCGGATCGGGCTGGTGCCGCAGGAACTCGCTACCGACATGTTCGAGACCGTGTCGCGCGCGGTCGCCTATTCGCGCGGCCTGTTCGGCAAGCCGGGCGATCCTGCGCGCATCGAGGAAATCCTGCGCAGCCTTTCGCTGTGGGACAAGCGCGACACCCAGATCCGCGCGCTATCCGGCGGGATGAAGCGCCGTGTGCTGATCGCCAAGGCGCTCGCGCACGAGCCCGAACTGCTGTTCCTCGACGAGCCGACCGCGGGCGTCGATGTCGAGCTGCGCAAGGGGATGTGGGAGCAGATTGCGGCGCTCAAAAAACGCGGCGTGACGATTATCCTTACCACTCATTACATCGAGGAAGCCGAGGAAATGGCCGACCGCGTCGGCATCATCCAGGGCGGCCGCATCCTGATGGTTGACGAAAAGCGCGCGATGATGGAGCGGCTCGGCACCACCGAGGCGGTCATAGACCTCGCCGTGCCGCTCGCCGAAGTGCCGGCTGCGCTCGCCAGCTTCGGCGTAGAGCTCACTGAGGGCGGGACGCGCATGATCTATCGCGGCGGCAATGGCGAGGGCAAGGGCCGGGCCGAGGTGGCGCAGCTTGCCCAGGCCCTGACCCGCGCCGGCATCGCCTTCACCAGCCTCGATATTCACGACAGCTCGCTTGAGGACATCTTCGTCAGCCTGCTCGGCCATCCACAAGAGGTGCCGGCGTGATGCATTTCAACGTTCGCAGCGCCTATGCCATTTACCGCCGCGAGATGGGCCGCGCCTTTCGCACCGCCTTCCAGTCGATCCTTGCCCCGGTACTGACGACCTCGCTCTATTTCGTCGTCTTCGGATCGGTGATCGGCGCGCGGATGGAGCCGGTTGGCGGGGTGCCCTACGGGGCCTTCATCATCCCCGGCCTGCTGATGCTCACCCTGCTCGGTGAGACTACCAGCAATGCCAGCTTCGGCATCTACATGCCGCGCTTCACCGGCACGATCTACGAACTGCTGTCTGCGCCCGTGGGCGTGGCCGAGACGCTCGTCGGGTTCGTCGGCGCGGCAGCGACCAAGGGTTTGATCCTCGCCGCGATCATCCTCGGCACCGCGCGGCTTTTCGTCGATTACGAGATCGCGTACCCGCTGCTCGCGGTGGTCTATATCATGCTGGTGGCTTCGAGCTTCGCCTTGTTCGGCTTCATCCTCGGCGTCTGGGCCGACAGCTTCGAGAAGCTCGGGGTAATCCCGATGCTGATCCTCACCCCGCTGACCTTCCTTGGCGGAACCTTCTATTCGATCCGCGAACTGCCCGCGCCGTGGGACGTGGTCGCGCTCTCCAACCCGATCGCTTTCCTCGTCAGCGGGCTGCGCTACAGCTTCTACGGCGTGTCGGACGTGCCCATTGAGGTGTCACTTGGCCTGACGCTAGCTTTCCTCACCGTCTGCGTCACGGCGATCGCGGTGATTTTCCGCACCGGATGGCGCCTGCGCGAGTGATCTATGTTTGTAACATTATGGCATTCATCGGACATGATGCACCTTCGAACAGACATTAACATAACTCCTTACCTTCGTTAATTACAAAGGAAAGGCATGCTTCCTACATGCGCGTCCGACGTCGCACCCCGTGCGGCGCAACTGACAAGGACGCAAGAACATGAAGAAGTTCGTCATCACTTCGCTTGCCGCTATCGGCGCGGTCGCTCTTCCGACTGCCGCTTACGCGCAGAACGATACAACCAAGCCCGACGTTACCATCGGAGCCTCGGTTGGCCTGCATGACCTCGGTGTCGATCTCGGCGATTTCGATGCCGACGATGGCGAATTCGACAGCCTCAACATCGACGACAGCGCCGAAATCTTCGGTGGCTTTGTCGCCGTCGATTTCCCGCTCGGCACCAATCTGTTTGTCGGCGCCGAAGGCAACTTCCACTTCGGCAGCGGCCCGATCGAATCAGAATACGGCGCGTCGGCCCGCCTCGGTTTCCGTACCGATGGCGGAGCGAAGATTTATGCGCGCGGCGGCTACCAGTGGGTCGATCTCGACCTTCAGAACCTGACCGGTGTGAACGAGGATTTCCTCGACGATAACAACATCAATGTCAGCGATGTTGGCGGAGATTACCTCGTCGGACTCGGCGTGGAAGTTCCGGTGAGCAACATCGTACTGCGCGCCAATGTCGACACCATTGCGTTCGATACCCTGCGCGGCACTGTCGGCGTCGGCTTCAAGTTCTGAGGCACGGTAGGACGCCGGAGGACCGGCACACCGGTCCTCCGGCCGTCTTCATTGGTCGATCCGGAGGGGGCTTTAGTCGGCCTCCCATGTCGCCTGCCGAGCTTGAACGGCAGGCTTAAAGACCGTTCATCCTAGCGAAAGCGATAGGTTCATAGGTGCTATCCCACCGGCGCACGTCCCCACGCGCACCGAATAAAACAAGGGAAAACAGAACCATGAAAACCTTCACTTTGACAACGCTCGCCGCTCTCGGCGCGATCGCTGTGCCGGCTGCCGCTCAGGCGCAGTCGACCACCACCCAAGGCCCCGAGCTCTATGTCGGCGCCTCGGCCGGTATCCACGATCTCGGTATCGGCTTGCCGAACGATGACGGCGGCATCTACGGCGTCGTCGCTGGTGTCGACGTTCCCGTTGGCGAGACCTTCTTCGTTGGCGTGGAAGGCAACTACCACTTCGGCGATGGCGCCATCGACAGCGAGTATGGCGTCGCGGCCCGCGCTGGCGTTCGCGTCGGCGAGCGTGGCAAAGTCTTCGTTCGCGGCGGCTATCAGGAAGTCGAATTCGACATCCGTAACCTGCTCGGCTTGGCCGTCGCGCCTGGCGGCTTCGACAACAGCGACGGCGACTACCTAGTCGGCGCCGGTGTCGAGTTCGCCCTCGGTGACAGCCCGATCAGCTTCCGCGCCGGGATCGACACGATTGCGTTCGATTCGACCCGTGCAACCGCAGGCGTACTGTTCGCCTTCTAAGGCTGAACTGACTGCATGAACGAGGCCGGAGCAGCCCCCGCGCTGCTCCGGCCTTTTTGCTACGCGTGATCCGCCAAGCGTGACATCGCGGGCGCGCGGCGCTAGCGGGCGAGCGCAATGACCGCGCCCCGCTTCACCTTCACGCTCCACGCCGCCGACGGCAAGGCGCGCACCGGCACCATCGCCATGCAGCGCGGCGAGATCCGCACGCCTGCCTTCATGCCGGTCGGCACCGCGGCGACGGTCAAGGCGATGAAGCCCGAAGCCGTGCGCGCTACGGGCGCCGATATTATTCTCGGCAACACCTACCACCTAATGCTGCGCCCCGGCGCCGAGCGGGTCGCGCGGCTCGGGGGTCTGCACCGCTTCATGAACTGGCAGCGCCCGATCCTCACCGATTCGGGCGGCTACCAGGTGATGAGCCTTTCCGAGCTCAGGAAGCTCACCGAACAGGGCGTCGAATTCCGCAGCCACCTTGATGGCTCCAAGCACATGCTCACCCCCGAACGCTCGATGGAGATACAGCGCCTGCTCGGTTCAGACATCGTCATGGCCTTCGACGAGTGCCCGCGCGCCGACCGGCCGCGGGACGAGATCGCCACGTCGATGGCGCTTTCGATGCGCTGGGCGAAACGCAGCCGCGACGGCTTTGACGCGGGCGAGGATCACGCCGCCCGCGCCGCGCTGTTCGGCATTCAGCAGGGCGCTCTGCACGAGGACCTGCGCCGGGTCAGCGCCGACCAGCTCACCGACATCGGCTTCGATGGCTACGCGGTCGGCGGGCTTGCCGTGGGCGAGGGGCAAGAGGCGATGTTCGGCGTGCTCGATTACGCCCCCGCGATGCTGCCCGAAGATCGCCCGCGCTACCTTATGGGCGTGGGCAAGCCCGACGATCTTGTCGGCGCGGTCGAGCGCGGGATCGACATGTTCGATTGCGTGCTGCCCACTCGGTCTGGCCGCAACGGGCAGGCCTTCACGTGGAACGGGCCGCTGAACTTGCGCAATGCGCGCCATGCCGAGGACACCGGACCGCTCGACACGCGCTGCGCCTGCCCGGTCTGCACCACCTACAGCCGCGCCTATATCCATCACCTCGTCAAATCGGGCGAGATGCTGGGCGCGATGCTGGTCACCGAGCACAACCTCAGCTTCTATCAGGCGCTGATGCAGGGGATGCGCGACAGCATCGCTGCTGGACGATTTGCAAGCTTCGCCAGCAACTTCCGCCGCGAATATCTGCACGAGAAGGCTTGAAACTCGTTTTGTCTGCGCTAGTCTGAGGGGCATCGCAGATAGGGGACAGAGCATGATTTTGGCATTGAAGGCCGCGCGCACCGCGCGCCGCTGGCTGTTTGCGGGCAGCGTGTTGGCAACCGGCAGCCTTGTCGTATCGGCCGCCGCGCAGGCCACGACCGACGAAGCCGCGATCCGCTTCGGCGCGCGCGAGAGCGTGATGGACATCAGCCTTTCGCCCTCGGGTAACAAAATCGCCTATATCTCGGCCGGGCCGGGCCATACCGAGATCGTCAATGTCATCGATTTCACCGTCGATGCCCCCGCGCGGCAGGTCGTGGCCAACACCGAGATGGTCGTCGATCTCGACTGGTGCGAATAGGGCAACGACCAGCAGCTCGTGTGTCAGACTTCGGGGATGGCTGTGCGGCCCGACGGGGTGCTGCTGCCCTTTGACCGCCTGTTCTCCATCGATGTCCAAACCGGTGCGAGCAAGGAGCTGAGCAAGCGTCAGAGCGCAGCTGCGGTCCGTGTCGCGCAAGGCGGCGGCGACGTTCTGGCGCTCGATGTCGGCGGGCAGTCGGGCCGCATCCTGATTTCAAGCGAGGCCGTTCCCGAAAGCGATCCGCGCATCCGCATGGTCAGCACTGCGGAAGGCCTTGGTGTCGAAATCGTCGATATCGCCACCGGCAAGCGCTCTGCGCTTGAACGGTATGACCCGCTCGGCCGCCGCTACATCGCGGATGGTGTCGGCAACGTGCGGATGAAGGTGCGCAACCAGATGAGTTCGGGACGGCTGACCGGGGAGTATGACACCCTCTACCGTCCTGCCGGGACCGACTCGTGGAAGGAGCTGGAGAACCTCACCATCGACAGTGCGGCCGTGCCGTGGTTCAGCCCCTCCTCTGTGGACTCGGCGCGCAACATGGTGATCGGCTTCGTCACCAAGGACGGTTACGACGCGATCGCAGAGTTCCCGCTCGACGGAACGAGCGCAGGCAAGGTGTTGATGTCCCGTGACGATGTCGACGTCGACGCGCTTATCCGCATCGGCCGTCAGCGCCGCGTCGTCGGGGCGAGCTATGCGACCGAGAAGCGCGAGATCGTCTATTTCGATCCCGCCCTCGCCAAGCTCGCGCGCAGCCTTGGGAAGGCGCTGCCCGATCAGCCGCTGATCAACATCGTCGGGGCGAGCGCGGACGAGCGCCAGCTTTTGGTGATCGCGTCGAGCGACACCCAGCCGGGTATGGTCTACCTGTTCGACCAGACCGCCAAGACGCTCGAACCGCTGCTGCCGGTGCGCAAAGAGCTCGAAGATCGGCCGATGGGCCAGATGCGCCCGATCACCTATCCGGCCAAGGACGGGACGATGATCCCGGCCTACCTCACGCTTCCGCCGGGTTCTGACGGCAAAAACCTCGCCGCCATCGTCATGCCCCACGGCGGCCCCTCGGCGCGCGACGAGTGGGGCTTCGACTGGCTGGTGCAGTACTTCATTGCCAAGGGATATGCCGTGCTCCAGCCTAATTACCGCGGCTCGGCGGGCTACGGCGAGAACTGGTATGGCCGCAATGGCTTCAAGGCGTGGGAAACGGCGATCGGCGACGTAAACGACGCGGGGCGCTGGCTGGTGAGCGAGGGCATCGCCAAGCCCGACAAGCTCGCCATCGTCGGGTGGTCCTATGGCGGCTACGCGGCCTTGCAATCGCAGGTGCTCGATCCGACCCTGTTCAAGGCGGTCGCGGCGATCGCGCCGGTTACCGATCTCGGCTATATCACCTCGGATGCGCAGGACTACACCAACTCGCGGCTCGTCAAGGAGTTCGTCGGCACCGGCCCGCACATCGATGCAGGTAGCCCGCGCCGTCATGCCGATCGCTTTGCCGCTCCGGTTGCGCTGTTCCACGGAACGCTCGATCTCAACGTCGCGGTGCGCCACTCGCAGGACATGGCCAAAGCGCTGAAGTCGGCGGGCAAGAGCGTCATGTACCGCGAGTACAAGGATCTCCAGCATGGGCTTGATGACAGCTCGGTGCGCGCGTCGATGCTCGCCGACATCGGCAAGTTCCTCGACACTTCGATGGAGAGCAAGTGAGGCCATCGGGATCCCCCTCGACAAGCCCCGCATTCACCGCCTAGGGCGCGGGGCATGAAGGAACTTGCGCTGAACCCCGACAACTGCACCACCATGCCCGAAGTCCGCGCCGGCGTGGACGCGCTCGACCGCGAGCTGGTGGCGCTGCTCGCCAAGCGGTTCGGCTATATGCGCGCCGCCGCCCGCATCAAGCCGACCCGCGATGCGGTGCGCGACGAGGCGCGCAAGGCCAGCGTGATCGCCGCCGCAGTCGCCGAAGCAGGCGCGCATGGCGTGCCCAGCGGCGTGGTCGCGGATATATGGGAACGGCTCGTCGAAGGCTCGATCGCCTACGAATTTGCCGAATGGGACCGGATCAGGGACTGACGTCCCGCCCGAGGAAGGCTGCGAGGCGCGGTTGTTTCTTGCTGGGCGCTTTCTGCCGGATCGTCCGCGCCAGGCCCGCAACCCGCGCCTCCCATTTCGCGATATTGCGCGGCGGGGTGTTCTCGCCAACCGGGCCAAGCTTCAGGGTGCGGACCGGGGCAAAGCCGCAGAAGCCGAGCACCTGACCCTTCCAGCGCCTGAGCAACGCGTTTCCATGCCACAGCCACAGGATGAAAGGCGGCGTGTCCATCGTCGCGATGAGATCCGCCGAACGGCCCTGCATCAGCTTGTCCCACCACGGATCGCCGACATGATAGGCAAAGGTGAACTTCGGGAGGAACATCCGGTCGATCAACCCTTTGAGCTCGGCGGGCTCGGCGCCCCACCACATCGGGAAGGCCACCACCAGGTGATCGCAGGCGTCGAGCGCTTCGGCGACCAGATGCACGTCCGGCTCCCATTCGGTGCGCTTCATGTATCCGTGACGTAGCACCGGATCAAACACCAGGTCGCGCACCGCGATGCGTGTCACCTCAGCGCCGGCGGGTAGGGCGCTCGCATAGGTATCGAGCAGGTGCGTCGTCAGCCGCCCCACATCAGGATGCCCGTCCAGCAGCAGCACCTTCATCACCCGTCTCCCGTTTGCCGAAAGATTGCAGGCCCGCGCACAAAAGAAAAGGGCGACCCCGCAGGATCGCCCTTCTCTTTGCCAATTGGCTTGAAGCCGGATCAGCGCGAGTAGAACTCGACCACGAGGTTCGGCTCCATCGTGACCGGGTAGGGCACTTCGTCGAGCTTCGGCGTGCGGGTAAAGGTGATCTTGTCGTTGCCGTCGGGCTGGACATAATCGGGAATGTCACGCTCGGCGAGGCCCTGGGCTTCGATCACGAGGGCCATTTCCTTGGCCTTGGCACCGAGGCTGATGACATCGCCCACGTCAATGCGGCGCGACGCGATGTTGCACTTCACGCCATTCACATAGATGTGCCCATGGCTGACGATCTGCCGGGCCGAGAAGATGGTCGGCGCGAATTTGGCGCGGTACACCACCATGTCGAGACGACGCTCGAGCAGGCCGATCAGGTTCTGGCTGGTGTCACCCTTCAGGCGCGAAGCTTCGGCATAGGTGCTCTTGAACTGCTTTTCGGTGACTTCGCCGTAGTAGCCCTTGAGCTTCTGCTTGGCGCGCAGCTGCAAGCCATAGTCGCTCACCTTGCTCTTGCGACGCTGACCGTGCTGGCCGGGGCCATAGGCGCGCTTGTTTACCGGGGAATTGGGGCGACCCCAGATGTTTTCACCCATCCGGCGGTCAAGCTTGTACTTGGCGCTTTTGCGCTTCGACATACGTCGTGTCCTTCAATCAGCTGACTTGCCCCCCAATTCACTCATTGAACCAGGGTCAGGCGTTCAACCCGGCATCGCTCCATCACGCCCACAGGAGGTGTGATGCGGCCACTGCTTCACCGGGGTGCAGGGCCCATTTACGAAAGCGCGCGCATAGCAGGACTGGCGGCGCGGTCAACCCTGCGGGGGCAGGATGCTGAAAGGGAGCGGGTGCCCCAAGCATCAGCGGCCGCCATTGCCTTCGGTCTGGCGGAGGTCACGGCGTCCAGCTTCGTCTTTCTCTTCCCACTGCTGGCGGGTGAGGCAGATTTTGGCCGCGCCCATCCGCGAGCTGGTCTTCACCTCGCGGCGGCAGATCGGCTTGTTGGATGCCTCTTTCTTCACCACGGGCTCCGGCGAGAGCAGCGGCTGCGCCTCGGCGCTCTGGGCAAGAAGCGGCATGGGAAGTGCAAGTACGAAGGCGGCGAAAGTCAGCGGAAGGCGCATGGCGAAAATCCTATTGATTACGGTGGCTTCTCTCTAGCGTGCTGAGCACACCGCGCAAGGTGCGCACTTCGAGGTGGTTCCAGCCGGGCTTGGTGAGCAGGCCGCGCAGGTTGCGGCGGGTCGCCTCGGCACGGCCTTCGGGGAAGAAGTAGTCGAGCGGTTCGAGCAGCTTCTCGAAATGCGCAACCAGACCCTCGAGCTCCTCTTGCGGGGCGGGGGGGAGAATCTCCTCGAGAGTAGGCTGGATCAGCACTTCATCGCCGCCCGCCAATTCCCGGCCGAGCCGCGCCCATTCGTAGGACACGACCACCACCGCCTGCGCAAGGTTCAACGAACCGAATTCCGGGTTGATCGGGATAGTCAGGATGTTGCGGGCCAACGCCACGTCCTCGGTCTCAAGCCCCGAACGCTCGGGGCCGAACAGGATCGCGTGGCGGCCTGCCAGCGTGTGGACCAGCCTGCCGGCCTCGTCCGCGCCGATCACCGGTTTGGTGACACCGCGCTTCCTCACCGTGGTGGCATGGACATGGGCGCAGTCGGCAACTGCTTCGGCGGTGGTTGCGTAGACCTTGGCCTGCTCCAGAACGCTGTCCGCGCCCGCCGCCGCCGGCCCGGCGGAAGGGTTGGGCCAGCCGTCGCGCGGAGCAACGAGGCGCATTTCGGTCAGCCCGAAATTGAGCATGGCGCGCGCCGACTTGCCGATATTCTCGCCGAGTTGCGGGCGCACGAGAACAATCACCGGCTTGTTGAGGTCGGCCATGTTCTGCTTAGTCCTTAGCGGCTTGCTGGACGGTGTGGGCAAATTCTTCGAAGTCGCGCGCCTCGGAGAAGTCGCGGTACACGCTGGCGAAGCGGATATAGGCGACCGAATCGATCTGCCTCAGGCCCTCCATCACCAGCTCGCCGATATGCGAGGATTGCACCTCAGGCTCGCCCGAGGTTTCAACCTGCCGCTGGATGCCGGAAATCAGCTGATCGAGCCGCTCCTGATCGATCCCGCGCTTGCGCGAGGCCAGCGCCACCGACTGTTCGAGCTTCGAACGCTCGAAGGGCTCGCGCCGGTCTCCGGATTTGACGACCACGACCTCGCGAAGCTGCACCCGCTCGAAAGTGGTGAAGCGCGCCCCGCAAGACGAACACTGGCGACGCCGCCGGATCGAGGCATTGTCCTCGGTCGGGCGGCTGTCCTTTACTTGCGTATCGTCATGGGCACAAAAGGGGCAGCGCATTCAGAGGCTTACTTCTTTACCCTCTGATAAAGTGCGAAGCCGATACCGGCCAGCAACCCGATCGGCCAAGACACAACCGGAAGCAAAGCCCCGGCCACGGCGCCGATCGCGGCGCCCGTCAGCACCGGCTTGGACGAGGGATGGTTGATCCCTTCCTTGGCCATGCCGGTCACTTCGGTCTTCACGTCCTCGACCCAGTTCTGGGTACCGCGCGGATCAGAATCGTTCATTGCAGGGGCATCCTTACATTCCGGGGTAGACGGGGAAGGCTGCGCACAGTGCGCTCACCCGCTGGCGCACGCTCGCTTCGATCTGCGCATCGCCTTCGTGGCCATTTTTAGCAAGACAATCAATCACTTTGGCGATGAGCTTGCCAATAGTGTGGAACTCTTCCGGGCCGAATCCGCGGGTCGTGCCCGCAGGCGTGCCCAAGCGTACGCCGCTGGTCACGAAGGGCGAGCGGGTGTCGAAGGGTATGCCGTTCTTGTTGCAGGTGAGCCAGGCGCGGTCGAGGCCCTTCTCGGCGTCTTTGCCGGTCACGTTCTTGGCGGTGAGGTCAACCAGCATCGAGTGGTTGTCGGTGCCACCCGACACGATCCGCAGGCCATGTTCCTCAAGGCTTGCCGCCAGCGCGCGGGCGTTCTCGACAATGCGGTGGGCATAGACACTGAACTCGGGACGCAGCGCCTCGCGGAAAGCAACCGCCTTGGCCGCGACGATGTGCATCAGCGGGCCGCCCTGCAAGCCCGGGAAGACCGCCATGTTCAACGGCTTGGTGTACTTCTCGTCGTTCCACAGGATGATGCCCGAACGCGGACCGCGCAGAGACTTGTGGGTGGTCGAGGTGACGATATCGCAATGCGGGAAGGGCGAGGGATGCGCGCCGCCCGCCACCAAGCCGGAAATGTGGCTCATGTCGCACAATAGCACCGCGCCGACTTCGTCAGCGATGGCGCGGAAGGCGGGGAAGTCCCACAGGCGCGAATAAGCCGTGCCGCCGCAGAAGATGAGCTTCGGCTTGTGCTCGCGCGCCTTGGCGAAAACCTCGTCCATGTCGACCATCTCGGTCTCGGGCGACACGCCGTAGGAGACCGGGTTGAACCACTTGCCGCTCATGTTCACGGGCGATCCGTGGGTGAGGTGCCCGCCCGAATTAAGGTCGAGGCCCATGAAGGTGTCGCCGGGGTTGAGCAGGGCGAGGAACACCGCCTGGTTCATCTGCGAACCCGAGTTGGGCTGGACGTTGGCGAAGGCGCAGCCGAAGAGCTCCTTGGCGCGCTCGATCGCGAGCGTTTCGACCACGTCGGCATATTCGCAGCCGCCGTAATAGCGCTTGCCCGGATAGCCCTCGGCATATTTGTTGGTGAACACGCTGCCGGCTGCTTCCAGCACGGCGCGGCTCGCGATGTTCTCGGACGCGATCAGCTCGATCTTGTCGCGCTGGCGGGCGAGTTCATTGCTCACGGCGGCGGCGATCTCGGGATCTGCATGGGCCAAGTCGTCATGCCAGAAGCCGTCCATGGAGTTGGCAGCGGCGCGGGCGGCGAAATCGATCGGAGCGGTGCTCATTGATGGGTCTCTATGTGATCGGGTAGAAACGGGGGCTTGCCGAGCTTGCCAACCCGGCGCTGGTGGCGCCCGGCGGGGTCGCCGGCATCGACGAACTCGGAGTCCAGAAATGTTGCAACGCAGGACTTGGCCATTTCGATCCCGATCAGCCGCGCGCCAAGCGCGATGCAGTTTGCATCATTATGCTCTCGGGCGAGCGCAGCCGAGAGCGGCTCGGACACGAGCGCGCAGCGCACCTGCGGATGGCGGTTGACGCTGATCGAAATACCGATGCCGCTGCCGCACAGGGCGATGCCGAATTCGACCGTCCCTTCGGCGATCATCTCAGCGAGGCGGTAGCCGTAATCGGGGTAATCGACGCTTTGCCCGGGCACGGGGCCGAGGTCGGCAACCTCGTGACCTTCCTCGACAAGCCACTCGGCAAGGTCGGCCTTGAGCTCCACGGCGGCATGATCGGAGGCGATGGCGATGCGCATAGGTGGCCTATAGGCGTGTGGGCGGGGATTCTCTACCCCTTGGGGATGCTTTTCGTCGGGAGCAGATGCAATGCTGGATGGATCGCTAGGGGCGCTCACCAACGCGCACTCGACGGGAAAGTACCCGAAGCTGGAGTAGCCATTTGGGAATATCTAACTTCGTCTCTGTATGTCGTCAAAAATTAGTTGATCCACACTAATGCTTTGCCCTCCTAGGCTGGCGTCTGCTGACGCGGCCCTCTCGCGCCCAACCTCGGCTTGAGCTAAAGAAACAAAGTGTTTGAGATTGTCTTCTGCAATGCGAGCCATTGAAACTATGTTCGAAATGTCATCTTTAGCTAAT
>JBBRUU010000086.1:0-12212 GCA_038247515.1 Sphingomonadales bacterium | reverse complement strand
TTCGACGCTGACCACTAGCTTTGGCACCGGGAACCGCCTCGCGGACCAGTTGCGCGTTGTCGCGCGACTGATCGCCGCGCGGCAGCAACTTGGGGTGACGCGGCAGGTGTTCCTTGTAGGGCTCGGCGGGTTTGATCATCACGACGGGCTGATCGGCTCGCACGAGGCGCTGCTCGGACAGGTCGATGTCGCAATGGATGCCTTTTACCGCGCAACGGTGGAACTCGGCGTGGCGAGCAATGTCACGGCCTTCACCGCCTCCGATTTCGGACGGACTTTCACCTCGAACGGCGACGGGTCCGAACACGGCTGGGGATCGCACCACTTCATCGTCGGCGGCGGCGTGAGCGGGGGGCGCTTCTACGGACGCGCACCGAGTGTCTCGGTGAGCACCGCCGATCAGGTTGGGCAGGGGCGCCTGCTGCCGGCAGTGTCGGTCGACGAATATTCGGCGACGCTAGCCAAGTGGTTCGGGGTGGCCCCGTCAGAGCTGGCATCGGTGGCGCCTAATATCGGCCGCTTCGCTAATCCCGATCTGGGCTTCATGCGGACCGGCTAAAGTGGCCAGCGGTATGCGCCGGTCTTGCACTTCGTCCTGAACTGCCGCAATCTCCCACCACCGCACAACAGCATGATCACCACCGCAACGCCCGCAGCCTCGCTGCCGGGCGTGCGCGGCGGTGGCCGACGACAAACAAGGAGATGCTATGTCAAAGACCGATAACCCATTCCTCACCGACCGCTTCGATGACGCTCTCGCCTACGCCAGCCGTATTCACCGCGAGCAGCAACGCAAGGGTAGCGGTATCCCTTACGTCTCCCACCTTCTTGCTGTCGCCGCCGTCGCTTTGGAGAACGGGGCAGACGAGGATCAGGCCATTGCCGCGCTGTTGCACGACGCGGTTGAAGATCAGGGCGGGCTCGCCAGGCTCGATGACATTCGCGCACGGTTCGGGGACGATGTCGCGGGGATGGTCGCCGACTGCACTGATTCCCACGAAACACACAAGCCTGAATGGCGGCCGCGCAAGGAGGCCTATGTCGCAAGCCTCGCGCACAAGCCTTCTCGCTCGCTGGCGGTGAGCCTCGCCGATAAGACCCACAACGCAAGCGCCATAAACGCCGATCTTCGCGCCCACGGCGCCTCGGTGTGGGACCGGTTCACCGGGGGCAAGGATAGCCTGTGGTACTACCGTGCGCTCGCCGACGCATTCCTTGCCTACTCTCCCGGGATCGCTGCCAAGCGTTTCGCCCGGGAGGTCGACGAGATGGAAGATTTGGCAGCGCGTTCCTGACGCCGCGCTCGCCGTGCCTCAGCCCATTCGCACGGTACGCAGAAACCCGCGCACCTGATCGCCGAGATGCGAGGCTTGCGCCTCGAGCTCGTTGGCGCTGGAGAGTACCTGGCTGGCCGCCGCGCCGGTCGAAAGCGACAGTTGGCGCACATCCTCGATATGGTTCGAGACTTTCTCGGTCCCCCGCGCGGCAAGGTCGATACTCTGGGCAAGATCGCGGCCCGCGACCGATTGCTGGTCGACCGCAGTGGCGATCGAGACAGCGGTGGATTCAAGCTCTTTCACCTGGCCCGCGATCGACCGCAACGCCTTGACGCTGGCGCCGGTGGTGGACTGCATCGCGCGGATCTGGTCGGCGACCTTTTCGGTCGCGCGGGTGGTCTGCATCGCGAGTTCCTTGACCTCGCTGGCGACGACCGCAAAGCCGCGCCCCGCCTCACCCCCGCGCGCGGCCTCGATCGAGGCATTCAAGGCGAGCAGGTTGGTGCGCTGGGCGATGGTCTGGATCAGCTCGACGATCTGGCCGACCTCTTCGGCAGAGGCGGCGAGCGCCGAGATCGTCTCGTCCGCTTCGCCGGTGGCGACCGTGGCAAGCCGCGCCAACTCGCTCGACGAAGCCGCTTGGCGGCTGATCTCGCTGATCGAGAGCGCGAATTCGTCGCTTGCGGCGGCTGCCGCGGTGGCGCCGGCATTGGCTTCCTCCATCGAGGCGGCCGCTTCGCCGGTGCGGCGGCTGGCTTCCTCGGCGCTCGTCGCCATGCGCGTCGCGGTGGTGTGGAGCTGGCTCGAAGCTGCCGCCACACCGCTCACCACGTCGCCAACGGTGCGCTCGAACTGCCGGGCGACCTCGTCGAGCAGCGCGGACTTCTTGGCCTCGGCCTCCAGCCGTTCGCGCTCGCGCTCCTGTTGGTGCTGCAATTCCTGCTCGGCCTTCTCCGAGCGTTCGCGCGCCCAGCTCTCCAGCCGCTTGCTCGCGCGCTTGAACAGGTCGAGCGCGCGTACCATGGCGCCGATCTCGTCCTGACGGTCTGCGCCGTCGATGTCGAAGTTGCGATTGCCGTCGGCGAGGCGCGTCATGGCGTTGGTAATTTCGACGATCTTGTGCGAGAAATCGCGTGACAGATAGGCAAGGCCGAGCAGCAGCACGGCGCCGCCGAAGATCGCCAGCACGCCGATGATCAGGATCATGTTGAAGAAGTAGCTGATGCCGCTCGCTTCCTGCGCCACGCCGCGCGCGGCGAGTTCAGCGGCGAGCTTCGCGCTCGCGGCCATCAGCGCGTTGCCCTGCTCCGAGACCGCTTCGGCCGCGGCATTTGCGTCGTCGCCGCTACGGACGGCCTCGCTGGCACGGTCGAAGGTGGCTTCAAAGCGCGCAACTTCCTCGCGCGCCGCAGCGACCTGCGGGGCGATTTCGGGGGCTTCGGCCATCACCGCGGTTTCGATTGTGGCGACACCGGTGAGCAGCGAGCTTTCGGCCATGCGCTGCGCCTCGCTTAGGGAGGCGCTGCGGTCGTAGAGCACGCGCACCGAGTGGTAGCGCAGTTCGCCCGCGGTCGATTGCAGCTGCCCGGCGGCGACCAGCGTCTCCTGCACGCGCGCGGTGGAATTGTAGCGGGTCCATAGCTCGCCCAGCCCGAGGCCGAGCATCAGAACCATCAGCAAGCCGACCCCAAGGAATGTGCCGAACACGGTGTTGATCTTGCGCGCGAGCGGGAGGTTGCGAAACCAGCTCAGCCGTTCGAGGTAGGTGCTGCGCTGCGGCGCGGCGCCGGACAGAGCGTCTAGCTTCGCATCGTCCAGCGCGTAGTCCGACCTGAGGTCGCGCACGAATTCGGGAACGGCCTGGTCTTCGCGTCGCTCCTGCAAACTCATCATGTTCATGCCGCAATCCCCCGGGATCTATTTCGAAAGTTTTTGTAAGGGATAATCCTTAAAAAAACTTGATGAGCCAGAAGGTGATCGAATTAACCAGCGCGGACCCTGGCAAGGAAGCTCTGGACCTGGGCGCGCAATGTCGCCGCCTGGGATTCGAGAGTGGTGGCACTGGAGAGCACCTGCGACGCAGCAGCGCCGGTCGAAAGCGACATCGCGCGCACTGTGTCGACGTGGCCGGCGACCTTCTCGGTCCCGCGCGCGGCCAGATCGATGCTGCGGGCAAGATCATGGCCCGCGACCGATTGCTGGTCGACCGCAGTGGCGATCGAGACCGCGGTGGTTTCAAGCTGTTCGATTTGGGCGGCGATGTCGCGCAGCGCGCTGACGCTGGCGCCGGTGGTCGATTGCATGGCGCGGATCTGCTCGGAGACCTGTTCGGTCGCGCGGCTGGTCTGGTTGGCGAGTTCCTTGACCTCGCTGGCAACCACCGCAAAGCCGCGGCCCGCCTCGCCGCCGCGCGCAGCCTCGATCGAGGCGTTGAGGGCGAGGAGGTTGGTGCGCTGGGCAATGGTGCGAATCAGCTCGACGATCTGGCCGACTGCCTCAGCAGAAGAGGCGAGCGCGCCGATCGTGCTATCGGCCTGCCGCGCCGAGACACTGGCTTCGCGCGCGAGTTCGGCGGAAGAGGCCGCCTGGCGGCTGATCTCGCCGATCGACATGGCGAATTCGTCGCTGGCGGCAGCGGCAGCGGTTGCGCCAAGATTGGCGTCCTGCATCGCGGCCGAGGCTTCCTCGGTGCGCGCGCTCGAATCCTCGGCGGTGTTCGCCATCAGCGCAGCGGTGGAATGGAGCTGGCTCGACGCGGCAACGACCCCGGTGACGACTTCGCCCACGGTGCGCTCGAACTGGTCAGCAATGCCGTGGAGCACGCGGTCGCGTTCGAGCCGCTCTTCTTCGCGCACCACTTGCTGGCGGGCCTGTTCGTCGAGCTCGGCCTTGGCGCGGTTGGCGCGTTCGCGGCTGAGCTTTTCGAGCCGCATCCCGGCACGGTGGAACACTTCAGTGGCGCGGGCCATCTCGCCGATCTCGTCGGCGCGCTCCTTACCACTGATCGAGACATCGCGCTCGCCGGCGGCGATGCGGCTCATCTGCGTCGCCATCGCCTTCAACGTCGCGCCCACGGTGCGGTTGAAATAGCGCTGGGCGAACAGCGTGATGAGGGTGAGGATGCTGGCAAGGCCGATCCACATCAGCAGCAGCCGCGAGATCAAGGCTGCACCGCTGTCGGCCATGCTGTCGGCCGCGGTGCCGAGCGAGGCGGTCATCGCCGTGGCCGCTTCCAGCACCGCGCCGCTGGTAGCGGCAATTTCCGACGCCTGACCGCGCCGCGCCGCCGCATCGGCGGTATCGGGCTGGTAACGGGTAACCTGCCGGCCAAGATCGACGATGCCTTCGCGGATCAGGGCCATGTGGCCCTGCGCCGCGACACTGTCATCGGCAGCGCGCTCGGACAGCACGGCAGCGCTTGTTGCGGCGCGGTCCAGCGCTTCGCGCGCGGCGCGGGCGCGGGAAGGATCGCCCTCGGCGACCAGCATTTCGGCGTGGCGCTGGGCCTCGCCGAGCTGCACCAGCAGGCGTTCGGCCGAAAGCGCGGCCTCGTGTGTGGTGCGGATGCGTGTCGCGCGCTGGCCGAGCTCGATATAGCCGGCGACCACGAACAGCCCCGCAATCAGCGCAAAGGCGAGATTGAGGCTGAAGAACAGCGTGATCTTGCCGCCGATAGACAGCCCGGCGAACCAGCGCTGGGCCTTCGCGGCACCGCCGGCGGGCGGAGCGGGTTTGTGCCCTGCTGTTTCGGCGTCGAGATTGAGGGCGATGTCCTGAAGAGCGCTCATGCTGCCTGTCCACCTTGTACGCGTGTGCCGGAAAGCTCCGCCAGCGCGGCGTTCTGCTCGGCAATCAGGCGGTCGATCTCGTGCGCGGGAAGCGCACGGTAATAGAGCCAGCCCTGGATCTGGTCGCAGCCCGCAAGCCGCACCAGTTCGGCCTGCGCCTCGGTCTCGACGCCCTCGGCGGTCACCCCCATGTTGAGCGCGCGGGCCAGCGCGATCGAGGAAATCATCATCGCCCGGCTGCCTTCATCCACCCCGGCGAGTTCGATGAGGCTGCGGTCAAGTTTCAGCTTCTCGAAGCGGAAGCGCCGCAGGAAGCCGATCGAGGCGTAGCCGGTGCCGAAATCGTCGAGCGCAATGCGCACCCCAAAACTGCGGATCACGCCGAGCGTGCGCTCGGCCACGACGGGGTCGAGCACGAGGCAGGTCTCGGTGACCTCAAGCTCGAGCTGGTGCGGCGGGAAGCCCGTCTCCTCCAGCACTTCGCCCAGCTTGATCGGGAATTCGGCATTCCGCAGTTGCGCAGCAGAGATGTTGACCGACAGGGTGATGTCGCCCCAGCGCATGGCATCGCAAACGGCCTGTCGCAGCACCCACAGCCCAAGCGGGTTGATGAGGCCCGAATCCTCGGCGACCGGGATGAACACATTGGGGCCGAGCGGATCGCGGTTCCCCCGGTCCCAACGCAGCAGCGCTTCGACCGCGACGATGCGCTTGTCCTCGGCGTTCACCAGCGGCTGGTAGGCGAGGCTGAATTCGCCGCTGGCGATGCCGCTGCGGATATCCTCCTCGATCTCGCGCACGCGCTCGCGGTTGCTGTCGAAGCTCTCGCTGAACCAGGTGCAGCGCATCTTCCCGCCGCGCTTCGACATGTCCATTGCCACGTCGGCGCGGCGCAGCAACTCGGAGGACGGCATGCGCTGGTCGGCGACCGAGCGGGTTAGGCCGATACTCGCGCCCACCGCGATGTGGCGGTGGCCGATCGCCAGCGGCGTGCCGAGCCTGTCGAGCAGCGTGCGGCAGATGCCTTCGAGGATCGTACCCGCGACCTTGCCGCTCATCACTGCGGCAAATTCGTCGCCCCCGAGCCGGTAGCAGCGTGCCTCCTTGCCGCATACCGCTCGCATCTCCTGCGCAAAGCGTTCGATCAGCTGGTCGCCGACCGCGTGGCCGTAGTGGTCGTTAGCCTGCTTGAAGCTGTCGAGATCGATCATCGCCAGCGCCACCTCGTCACCGCCGCGCGCGAGGTAGGCGACATCTTCGTGAAGCGCGTGGCGGTTGGGCAGGCGGGTGAGCGGATCGGTGCTGGCGCGCCGCTCAAGCCCGCGAACAGTGGCGATGCCGCTGCGCCCGATGAAGAACAGCACCGCGGCATAGATCAGGATGGCAACGATCAGCAGCGCGCTCTTGGAGCCGGTCGCCCAATGGCCCGACAGCACCATTCCGGCCGTAAGCGCACCGGTCGTCAGGCTGGCGACCGCGATCGGGATCAACACAAGCCCGACCGGGGTCAGGCGCAGGGGTTGCTTAACCTTGAACACTATTGGTCTATCCCGATGGGCGCGCCGACCGATGTAGCTCGCTTTCAGAAACGTCCTAAAAGGAAGCGGCTAAGGAAGCGTAAAGCCTGAGCCACCGGTGTGCAGCAATTGCCCGGGTTCAGGCAGATTTCCGCAGCATCGCAGGGGCCGGGGCTGCGACCGGTTCGAAGAAGCTCGCGCGGCGCGAGGCGGGCACGAAGCGGTCGGTCTGGCCGACCGCGGTCTCGCCCGCGCCGAGCATCAGGTAACCATCGGGCATCACCGCGCCCGACAATCGCGCGAAGGCGTCACTGCGGGTGGAGCGGTCAAAATAGAGCAGCACGTTGCGGCACAGCACGAGATCGAAGGGAAGGCGCCCGGGGTGGTGCCCGGAGAGGATGTTGTGCTGGCCGAAGCGCACCATGCGGCGCACCTCGTCGCGCACTTGCCAACCGCGCGGGGTCTCGTCGAAGTGGCGCAGCATCTGCGCAACGCCGAGCCCGCGCTGCACCTCGAAGGGGCTATAGATCGCGCTGCGTGCGGCGTTGATCGCGCGGTGCGATACGTCGGTGCCGAGGATGTCGATGGTCCAGCCCCTCCACTGTTCGGCCTGATCGGCGAACAGCATGGCGAGCGAGTAGACCTCCTGCCCCGTCGAGCAGCCCGCCGACCAGATCGACAACCGGCGCACGTCGCGGCGGCGGTTGGCGAGTTCGGGGAGGATTTCGGCCGGAAGCTGGTCAAAGGTCGGCTTGTCGCGGAAGAAATAGGTTTCGTTGTTGATCAGCGCCTCGACCACTTCCTGGGTGAGGTCGGTGCCTTCGGGGCCGGCGGGCGGCGCGGCGAGGAGGCAGACGAGCTGGTCGACATTGCTGATGCCGTGCGCGCGGAAGATGCCGGCGAGCGCCGAGTTGACGCGCCAGCGGCGGCTCTCGGTGAGGTGCTGACCGGTGCGCGCTTCGAGCAGTTCGGCGATGATCTGGTGGGAGGCTTCGCTGGCGTCCATGGTTACCGCCCCGCAGGCGCAATGGGCGCGGCGGCTTGCGCCATCACCGCTTCGCCGAGCCGGTCGGGCGGGGCGATGATGCTGGCAAGGCCCGCACGCGCGACGGCGCCGGGCATGCCCCACACCGCGCTGCTTTCGGCATCCTGCGCGTAGATCGTACCGCCTGCTGCGACGAGCTCCTTGGCGCCCAACGCGCCGTCACGGCCCATGCCGGACAGGATCACGCCGAGCGCACGGCCCTCGCAGGCTTCGCCGAGGCTGGAGAGCATCGGGTCGACCGAGGGAACGCAGCCGCTCGCCGCAGGCGCGGTGCTGACCTCGACGACGAGCGCGGACATGGTGCCCTTGCGGCGCACCACGATATGGCCGTGGCCGGGCGCGATGACGATCCGGCCGGGGGTGAGCGGCAGGCCGTCGGCCGCGATGTCGACGGTGCGCCCGACGGCTGCCTCGATCTGCCGCGCGAAGACCGGGATGAACGAGCCGGGCAAGTGCTGGGTGATCAGCAATGGCACGTCGAAATCGCGCCCCAGCTGGCGCAGCATCAGGCCCAATGCGTGAATGCCGCCGGTCGAAGCGCCGATCGCCACCACCTGCGGCCGCCAAGTGCGGCGGGTCAGCCCGGGGCGGACGAAAGACGGCTCGCAGGCACCTTGCCGCGCCGGCGCAGCGATCATCGGCTCGGCGGTGGTGTCGACGGCGCGCGAACCGAGCGCGCGGATCTTGGCGAGCAACTGCGAGCGGTATTCTTCGGTGAAGCCGCCGGGGCGCGGCTTTGCCAGCGTGTCGGCGGCGCCCATCTGCAAGGCTGCGAGCGTGTGTTCGGCCCCGTCCATCGTCAGCGAGGAGATTACCAGCACCTGCGGCTGGCCGGGCGTGGCCAGAATGGCTGGCAGAGCACCCAGCCCGCCGATCCCCGGCATCTCGAGATCGAGCAGCACCACGTCGGCCGGATCGGTGCCAAGCTGCTTGATCGCCTGCTCGGCGCTCGACGCCGTGCCGACGGCCACCAGCGCGGGATCGCTATCGACCATCCGCTTGAAAATCGTGCGCACCGTCAGCGAATCGTCGACGATCATCACCCGGATCGCTGCGGCGGCTCCGGGGTGAGCGAAGGGGCGGCGCGGGCTATCGGTTTGCAGCGGGTGCGGCAAGGATGCGGGGCGGTTCACGCAAACCCGACAAGCTGCAGCTTGATCTGCAACGTCTCGTGGTCGAAAGGCTTCATCACATATTCGTCCGCCCCGGCCTGAATCGCCTGCCGGATATGCGCGACGTCGTTTTCGGTGGTGCAGAACACCACCTTGGGCAGGTCGCCGCCCGGGCGCTGACGCAGGTGGACGAGGAACTCGATGCCGGTCATCACCGGCATGTTCCAGTCGAGCAGCACCACATCGGGCATCGCCGCCTCGCAGGCGTCCAATGCGAGCTTGCCGTTTTCGGCTTCCTCCACGGCGAAACCGAGGGTCTCGAGAATATGTCTCGAAACCTTGCGGATGACGCGGGAATCATCGACGATGAGGCAAGTTTTCATGGGGCACCCTGCGTTTGGAATGCACAGACTAGGGAAGATTTGGTAAGGATTGGATTAAGCTGCGGCTTCGTTTTCGTGCCGGGCGCCGTCTGGCCCGGCCAGCAACGCCGCAAGATCGACGAGCAGCGCCGGGCCAGCCATCGTCTCGACCATGCCGGTGGCGACGCGCGACCATTCGGGGCCGAACCCGCCGGGCACCTGCCCCGCTTCGCTGGCGGCGGTGGTGATGTCCTCGATCGCGTCGACCAGCAGCGCGTAGGAATGGCCCCCTTCCGCCACAACGGCGGCGCGGTGGTCGGTCGGCCAAACGGTTTCGCCGCCCCCTAATCCCATTGCGCGGCGGCAATCGATTACGGTCAGCGCCTGGCTGCGCAGCGCGGTGATGCCCGCGATCCAAGCGGGCGCGCGCGGGATCGGCGTGATGGTGCCGATTTCGATCACCGATTTCACGTCGAGCGCTGACAGCGCGCAGGCGCGCCCGGCGATGCGGGCGATGACGAGCAGGTCTCCGGTCATGCGGCTTCTCCAGTACGCGCGATCAGCGCGGGCGCAGCTTCGGCGGCTGCGGCGGTCAGCGCGGCAAGCAGGCTGTCGCGGTCGTAGCGGTAGATCGTTTCGGCCCCCGGAGGCGCATCGGGCTGGTCGCGCAGGCGGATCACGCGGGGCGGCAGCGGGCGACCCAGCGCTCCGGCGACTTCGTAGACGTCCTCGAACAGGAAGCCGAGCGTGCCGTCATCGGCCCCGTCCTCAGCGACAATCTCGTAGCCCGCAGCCGCGACCAGCGGGGCAAGGATGGTGCGTGCCCACTCGCCGTCCGGCACAGTGCAGCGCGGGCGTTCGGCCGCGACCGGCGGCTCGCCGTGGAGTGCGAACAGCGCGTGGGCGTCGATCAGGGTGACCGGGCGCCCGCCGATCAGCGTGATCGCCTCGGCGGACGCATCTTCAGGCACGCGGTGCAATGCTTCGGTGAGTTCGACCGCGTCCTCGACTTCGCGCACTGCGTAAAGCAGCTCGCAAGCCCCGTCGGAGAGGCGCAACAGGCGCACGCGCGGCAATGTCAGGGGACCTTCCGGCAGGCCGATCAGCGGCAGGATCATCCCGTCGATCACCACCCGCGGGCGGGCAGCGGAACGGTCGATGGCGGCGGCTGGCGCGGTCTCGATACGCTGCACGAGTTCGAGCCGCACGGCTGATCTGCGTCCGGCAAAATCGGTAAACAGCATCGCCCGCTCGGCGTTTGTCACAGCGGCGGCATCGTCCCCGGGCGCGGCGCGCACGCGGGTCCGGGTGTCGGAGACCAGGTGATACTGCGCGGCGATATTGGCGACATCGAGCAGCAGCACCGGCTGGCCGTCATCAAGGAGGGTCGATCCGGCATAGAGGCCGGACTTCATCACGGCAGGTGCGAGCGGCTTGACCACCAGGTCGCCGTGGCTGTGGATGCCTTCGACCGCGAGCGCGAACAGGTCGCCGCTGGCGAGGCGGAGCATGACCAGGGTGGATTCGGGGGCCGGCTCGACCGCGCAAGCATCGAGCCCGAGCACCTCGCCGAGCATCAGGCAGGGCACGCGGTTGCCGCGGAAGGTAATCAACGCGGTTTCGCCCATTTTGGTGAAGTCGAGCGCGCTGGACGATGCCTGCACGATCTCCTCGACATAGCTCTGCGGGATCGCAAAGCGGTGGCCGGCGATCTCGACGGTAAGCCCGGCGATTATGCTGAGCGTGAGCGGGATCTGCAAGGTGAAGGCGGTGCCATGACCGGGCGTTGACGAGACGCGGATCGAGCCGCCTACTTTCTCGAGGTTCTGGCGCACCACATCGAGGCCGACGCCGCGGCCCGAGACATTGCTGACGATCTCGGCGGTGGAGAAGCCGGGCTCGAAGATGAGGTTCAAAATCTTGTCGCGGCTCATCGAAGGCCGCTCGGCGGCGGCGACGAGGCCGGTGGCGATGGCCTTGGCGGCGATGCGTTCCTCGTCGAGCCCGCGCCCGTCGTCGGTGATGACGATCGAGATGGTGTTGCCCGATTGCCGCGCGGCGATGGCGAGCAGGCCGATCTCGCGTTTGCCGTTGGCGTGGCGCGCGGACGGCCTCTCGATGCCGTGATCGATGGCGTTGCGGATGATATGGGTGAGCGGATCGCGGATTGTCTCGAGCATCTCGCGGTCAAGCTCGACTTCGCCGCCGTCGAGATCGATCATCACCTGCTTGCCAAGCTCGGTCGAAAGATCGCGCACGAGGCGGGGGAGCGCGCCAAACAGCGTCTCGATGCGCTGCATCCGCATCCGGGTGATCGCATCGCGCACGTCGGAAAGGATCGTGGTGAGCCGTTCGAACGGCCCGTCGATGGTCGGCTGGTTGCCCGCCTGCCGCAGCCGGTGGGCAAGATCGTTGCGGGCCAGCACCATGTCCGACACGCCGCTCATCACCCGGTCGAGCAGTTCGACGGGAAGCCGGATGGTGCGTTGGGCAGCGGCCCCGGAACCGGCAACGTCGGCGCGGCGTGCAGGCCCGAAACGATCGGCGTTTTGCGCGTCGCTAGACCCCGCTAGAGCAGTCGTAGCGGCGTTTAGAGGGGGGTTAGACCCCTCGTAGACCCCCTCCAGACCCCCCGAAATTACTGTTTCATGTGAAACACCGAGCATCGCGATGAGGTCATCGTCGTTGCCGTCGCCGATCGGTTCGTTCGCCTCGATTAGGTCGATCATCGCTGCGATCCGGTCGATCACGGCCAGCACTGCGGTGACAAGCTGCTGGTCGGGATCGCGCCGTCCGGCGCGGCAATCGGCCAACGCATCCTCGGCGGCATGGCTGAGGTTTGCGAGGCGCGGGAAATCAAAGAAGCCGCAATTGCCCTTTACCGTGTGGACGAAGCGGAAAATTGTATCGAGGCGCGCGCGATCGGTTGGATCGGCCTCCCACGCGACGAGTTCGCCGCCGGAAGCCTCCAACATCTCGCGGGTCTCGGCGATAAAGTCCGCCAGCAGATCGTCCATGCGTTGCGCGCCCTCTTTCGCTTTGCGCTAAGGGCTATGCGGCAGGGTTGGTTAACAACCGCCTAGCACGGGCGCCTAGCACGGGCGCCTAGCA
>JBBRUU010000085.1:0-12330 GCA_038247515.1 Sphingomonadales bacterium | reverse complement strand
TGCCTGTTACTGGGTGGGCGAGGCGATGCAGAGCACTGACTTCAAGGATCTCAAGGAGCGGCCCGAGAAGGTCACCAAGACCGCCAAGATGGTCGCAGGCAATGCCGCGCACCTCGCAATGCTGCTGAAAAACGCGCCCTATCCGGGCTGAAACACGACCTTGCCGACCAGCTCGCGCCGGGCCATCGCCGCGAAGCCTTCACGCCAGCTGGCGAGAGGAAGGATGCGGTCGATTGCGGGGTTGATGCGTCCGTCTTCGGCCAGCTTAGTGATGGCGTTCTGGATCGCCCGCCCGCGCTGGGGAAAGCGGCGGGCGTATTCCCCGGCGCGCAGGCCAACGACGCTGAAGCCCTTGATGAGCGGGATGTTGGTTGAGACTTCGGCGATCCGCCCGCTGGTGAAGCCCACCACCATCAACTTGCCGCCAAAAGCGACGCAGCGGGTCGATTCGTCGAAGACGTCGCCACCGACAGGGTCGAAAACGATATCTGCGAGTCTGCTTCCCGTTAGCTCGCCCACAGCTTCTCGGAAGCGGCCCTCGGCGAGGATCACGGCCTCGGGGTGGGCGAGGGCGGCGATGCGCCCGCGCTTGTCGGGTGAGCCAGTGGTGGCGATCACCCGCGCGCCTAGCGACCGCGCGAGGTCGCAGGCGGCAAGCCCGACCCCGCCGCTCGCGCCGTGGACCAGAATCCAGTCACCTTCCTGCATTCCGCCGATTTCGACGAGCCCGGTGAAGGCGGTCGAATAGGCCGCGCCCATGGCGGCGGCGGCAGCAAAGTCCATGCCGCGCGGCATAGGATAGAGCTTGGTCGCGGGCACGCTCGCCAATTCAGCGAAGGCGCCAGTCTTGTTCCCGCCCATCACGCTGTCGCCCGGCGCAAAGCCGCTTGCGGGATCGGCCTCAAGAACCTCGCCTGCGAATTCCAGTCCGCTGGTGAAGGGTAGCTCAGGTTTGAACTGGTACTCGCCCCGCGTCATCAGCAGGTCTGGGAAGTTGAGCGAGGCCGCACGCACCTTCACCAGCACCTCACCTGGAGCGCGGACCGGCGCGGGTAAGTCGGCAAGGGTCACCCCGGACAGGTCGCCCAAAAGGCATTCGACCCGAAGGGCCTGCATCGTTCTAGAAATTGTCCTTTGCCGCCCTCAATGCAGCGAAAGTCTCGGCCGGGGTGCTGCCGCCCCAGCGCGCCATCATGTCCGGGTCATTAGCGCGCAGGAAGGGGTTGGTGGCGAGTTCGCGGCGAAGCGTGGTCGGCACCGTCCACTCGTCTTTCGCGCGCTTTGCGGCGATCTCGGCGGCGTAATCCTGCAAGATTACGTTGTCGGGTTCGGCGTGGAGCGCGAACTTGGCGTTAGATGCGGTGTATTCGTGCGCGCAATAAAGCTGCGTTTCCGGAGGGAGCGCCTTGATGCGGCAAAGGCTTGCCCAGAATTGCTTCGGCTCGCCCTCAAACATCCGCCCGCAGCCCAGCGCGAAGACTGAGTCGCCAACGAAAGCGACGCCTGCATCGGGGAAGTAGAAAGCGATGTGGCCGTTGGTGTGGCCCGACACGTCGATCACCTGCGCGCGCATTTCGCCGATCGACACCACGTCACCATGCGCGACTACGCGGTCCACCGGGAACTTGCCCTCGACCTCGGCCGGCCCGAGGATCGAACAGCCGGTCTCCTCCTGGATGTGCGCATTGCCGCCCGCGTGATCGGGATGCCAGTGGGTGTTCCAGATCTGCGTGATGCGCCAGCCCTTCATATCCGCCTCAAGCAGATATTGCTTGGCGTCGGGGGTATCGATCGCGATCGTCTCGTGGCTCTCGGTGTCGTGGACGAGATAGCCGTAATTGTCGCTGAGGCAGGGAAACTGGTGAACATGGATCATGGGGACGAGCTTACAGGTGCCAACCCCAAAGGAAAAGGCCCGCCTGCTCAAATGAGCGGGCGGGCCTTTCATGTCGTCGAGCACGCGCGCCTGCCATGAAGCGCGCGCCGCTCAAAAACCTCAGTCGGCGCCCTTCTTGAGCGCGGCGCCGAGGATGTCGCCGAGCGATGCACCCGAATCTGACGAACCGAACTGCGCCACGGCTTCCTTTTCTTCCGAAATCTGGCGTGCCTTGATCGAGAAGTTCGGCTTCTTCGAACGGTCGAAACCGATCACCATCGCGTCGATCTTCTGGCCGACCTGGAAGCGATCCGGACGCTGCTCGTCGCGGTCACGGCCGAGGTCCGCGCGCTTGATGAAGCCGGTCGCACCGTCGTCGCCGACCTGAACCTCGAGGCCGCCGTCACGCACTTCGAGTACGATAACGGTGACGGTCTGGTTCTTCCGCAGCGAGCCGCCGCTGGTGGCGCCTTCAGCCGAAGGTGCGCCCTTTTCGAGTTGCTTCATGCCGAGGCTGATGCGCTCTTTCTCGACATCGACGTCGAGAACGATTGCCTTGACCATTTCACCCTTGCGGTGGAGCGCCAGCGCGTCTTCGCCCGAGATGCCCCAAGCGATGTCCGACATGTGCACCATGCCGTCGACGTCGCCGTCGAGGCCGACGAATAGACCGAATTCGGTCGCATTCTTGACTTCGCCTTCGACTTCGGTGCCGACCGGGTGCTTCTCGGCGAACTCGTCCCACGGATTGCGCTGAGCCTGCTTGAGGCCGAGGCTGATGCGACGCTTTTCGCTGTCGACTTCGAGCACCATCACTTCGACTTCCTGCGAGGTCGAGACGATCTTGCCCGGGTGGACGTTCTTCTTGGTCCAGCTCATTTCCGAGACGTGGACGAGGCCTTCGATGCCGGCTTCGAGTTCGACGAAGGCGCCGTACTCGGTGATGTTAGTGACCACGCCGTTGAGCTTCGAGCCGACCGGGTACTTGGCAGCGACGCCATCCCACGGATCGCTTTCCAGCTGCTTCATGCCGAGGCTGATGCGCTGAGTTTCGGCGTTGATGCGAACGATCTGCACAGTTACGGTGTCACCGATATTGATGACTTCGCTCGGGTGGTTGACGCGCTTGTAGCTCATATCGGTGACATGCAGCAGGCCGTCGATGCCGCCGAGGTCGACGAACGCGCCGTAATCGGTGATGTTCTTGACGACGCCGTCGATGATCTGGCCTTCTACCAGGTCGTTGATCAGCTCGCTGCGCTGTTCGGCCCGGGTTTCCTCAAGCACCGCACGGCGCGAGACAACGATGTTACCGCGGCGACGGTCCATCTTGAGGATCTGGAAGGGTTGCGGCACTTCCATGAGCGGAGTGACATCACGCACCGGGCGGATGTCGACCTGCGACCCGGGGAGAAAGGCCACGGCGCCGTCGAGATCGACGGTGAAGCCGCCCTTGACGCGGCCGAAAATGCGGCCTTCGACGCGCTTGCCTTCGCCGAACTCGCTCTCGAGCTTGTCCCAGGCGGCTTCACGGCGCGCGCGGTCGCGCGACAGCATGGCTTCGCCATCGGCGTTCTCGACACGGTCGACGAACACTTCGACTTCGCCGCCGACGGTCAGGCCGTGGTCGTCTTCGCCGCGCGAGAATTCCTTAAGGGAGATGCGGCCCTCGCTTTTGAGGCCGACGTCGATCACGGCAAAACCGTTCTCGATCGCGGTGACGGTGCCCTTGACGACGCGGCCTTCGAAGCCATCTTCGCCAGCGCCGCCGAGCTGTTCATTGAGCATCGCCTCGAAATCGGCGCGCGTGGGCATTTGGGTTGCCATAAGTCAGGTCAGTCCTGTGTTCGTTATGCTACCGGCCGCCGGTTTTTCCGGGGTCTTAAACTGCTTCCGACGCACCATTGCGCAGGCTGGCAGGGCAAGAGGCCGTCTGCTCCGCGCGGCCGCACGCCGATCGCGAAGGTTCTTTCAACCAATAAAGATTGCGAGAACGGCCGCGCGCCTAGGCGAAGATGCGCTGCAAGGCAAGGAAAACCGCCCCCTTCAGCGCGGCAGCGCGTCCAGCTGACGGTTGTGGATGCCGGTCAGTAACAGCAGAGCGGTCCCCGCGCCGACGAGGCACATCAGCATGTCCCACTGGGTTTCCCAAGGGTCGCCCTGTGTCCCGAGGAACTCGTCGGCACCTTGGCCGAGCGCCATGGCGGCTCCGAATTCGATCAGCTCGTATTTGGCGCTCACCGCAAGGCAGCAGGCGAGTACGAGGACGGACAGGAGCATGCCCCGACGCAAACCGCCCAGCCTGACCAGAAGTTCGCGCAAGACGATCGCCGGCACGAACCCCTGCATCAGATGCCCGAACCTGTCATAGGGATTGCGGGCGAGGTCGAACCACTCCTGAACGGCGAAACCGGCCGGCACGCGGGCATAAGTATAGGCCCAGCCCAGCATCAGGACGAGCCCGTGAATGCCGATCAGCGCCAGCGCGAGGCCGGTCAGCGGAAATTTCCTCGCCGATGCCCAGAGTATCGGAAGCACAATCAGCGCAGGCGCGACCTCCATCCACCACGTTGCTCAGTCGTAAGGTTGCCAGCCAGACGCGACCAGCGCGGCCGCCCAGACCAATGAGGGCGCGATCAGCCTGCCCCCACTGTTCATGGATGGCGGCCCAGCGCGTGCTGCACGGCCTCGATCGCTGCTTCGATGGCCTCGTCGCGGCCGAAAAAGGTGGTGTCGAGCACCAGCACGTCAGCCGCCGCCACCAGCGGTGCATCCTTGCGGCCCATGTCGCGTGCATCACGCGCGGCAATGTCGCGCTCGATGGCGGCGAGCGCAACCTCAATCCCCTGGCCAGACATCTCGAGCCAGCGGCGGCGGGCGCGTTCCGCGACGCTGGCGGTGACGAACAGCTTCACCTCGGCTTCGGGGGCGATCACGGTTCCGATGTCGCGCCCGTCGAGCACCGCGCCGCCAGCCTGAAGCGCGAAGTCGCGCTGGCGATCGTAGAGCGCGCGGCGCACGGCAGGGTGCACCGACACGCGGCTCGCAAAGCCGCCGACCGCCTCGGAGCGCAGGGTCTCGTCATCGAGCAAACTGTCCGGGAAAGTGCAGGCGGCTAGAGCGTCCTCATTGCTGTCGGGGTCGCGGCCGCTCAGTTGCACCTGCCGCCCGACCGCGCGGTAGAGCAGGCCGGTGTCGAGATGCGACAGCCCTAAATGCGCGGCAAGCGCCTTGGCGATGGTGCCCTTTCCGCTAGCGGTGGGGCCGTCGACCGCGATGATCATCCGGCCTTCTCCTCGGGGTCACTGCGGCGGAGCCAGGCCCTCCGCAACCCGAAGATCGCGATCAAAGCCCAGAAGCCTTCGAGGATCAGGCTCGCCCAGTTGGTGTGAACCAGCAGCGAGACCGTCAGCAGCGCGGCGCCCGCAAGGTTGGTGCCGTGGAGCAGGAAGGGGTTGGTCGCCTTCGTCAGCGTCAGATAGGCATAGGCGCCGATGATGCAGGCGGTGCCGCAAAGGCCGATGATGCTCGCCCAGTCGAAGAGGGTGTTCACGGCGCGGTCGCCTCGTCGAGCAGGCCCATGAAGGTCGGGAAGCTGGTGTTTATCGGGCTGATGTCGTCGACCTCGACCCCGCCGGAGCTGGCAAGGCCCGCAATGGCCATGCTCATGGCGATGCGGTGGTCGAGCAGCGACTTGACGCGGCCATTGGCGCTTCCGCGCAATGGTTCGCCGCCTGTGCCGTGAATGGTAAGGCCGTCCTCGTGCTCCTCGATCCTTGCACCCACGCTGGTCAGCGCAGCGGCCATCGCTGCGAGGCGGTCGCTCTCCTTGACCCGAAGCTCCTCGAGCCCACTGGTGCGGGTGGTGCCGGAGGCGAGGGCGGCGGCGACGAACAGCACCGGGAACTCATCGATCATCGCGGGCGCGATGGCCGGGTCGACATCGACACCGACAAGCGGCGCATGGCGAACGCGCAGATCGGCGACCGGCTCGCCGCCCACTTCGCGCGGGGAAATCTCCTCTATGTCCGCGCCCATTTCGCGCAGCACGCTGAGCAGCCCCGCGCGGGTCGGGTTGAGGCCGACATTCAGGATCGTAAGATCGCTGCCCGGCACGATCGTCGCTGCGACCATGAAAAACGCCGCTGACGACGGATCGCCCGGTACCGTCACATCCATCGGCTTGAGGTCCGCCTCGCCGTGGATCGCGATTACAGTTTCGCCGTTCTCCACGCCCACGTCGAGCTTTGCTCCAAAGCCGGTCAGCATCCGCTCGGTATGGTCGCGGGTCGGCACGGGCTCGATCACGTGGGTAATGCCGGGGGTATTGAGCCCTGCGAGCAGTACCGCGCTCTTGACCTGCGCGCTTGCCACAGGGAGCCGGTAGGTGATCGGCACGGCCGGCGCGGCGCCCCGCAGCATCAGGGGGAGGGTGCCCCCTGCCGAAGCTTCGAACGAAGCTCCCATCAGCGAAAGCGGGTCTATCACGCGATTCATCGGCCGGCCCGAAAGGCTTGCGTCGCCGGTGAAGGTCGCAGTGATCGTGTGGCTCGTGACAAGGCCCATCAGCAGCCGGGTCGAAGTGCCCGAATTGCCCATCTCGAGCGCTTGCTTAGGCTCGAGCAGGCTGCCCACGCCTACCCCGTCCACCGTCCAGATGCCATCGCTCCCACGAGAGATCTTCGCGCCGAATTGGCGCATCGCTGCTGCCGTTGCGAGAACGTCCTCTCCCTCCAGCAGCCCGATTATGCGACTGCGCCCGACCGCGAGGCCGGCGAACATCAGCGCGCGGTGGCTGATCGACTTGTCGCCCGGGACACTTATCGCGCCCTTGAGCGGGCCGAGGGGCGAAAAACGGTAGCTGGTCATAAGGCTGCGGTCTTTGACAGCGCCCCGCGCATCTGGCAAGGCGCGCCCCAAATCGGGCTGGACCCACCGATTCATTGCTCTTGAATCGCAGCGGGCCGCATCCCACAATTCTCGTTCACACCCGCGAATTCGCTAGCGCGCTTCGCCCGCCCTACTACGGGGCGGCCAGTTTGAGGAATACACATGGCCAAGCCCGAATGGGGTACCAAGCGCACCTGCCCCAAGTGCGCAGAGCGTTTCTATGATCTCGGCAAGGACGATCCGGTGACTTGCATTGAATGCGGCGAGACCTGGTCGCCTGAACCAGTGCTCAAGTCCAAGCAGCCGATTCCCTTCGAGGAAGTGGCCAAGAAGGTCGATGTCGATGCTGACGCCGATCTCGGCGGCGAAGATGAAATCGATGATCTGGAAGACATCGAAGACATCGACGAAGACGGGGATTCGCCCGACAACGACGTCGACCTTGGCGGCGATGACGATCTCGGCGTTGCGACCGGCACCGGCGAAGACGACGGCCACGAGAACTGATTTTTCGCTTGCAAGGGGATGGCGGCCCTACTAATTGCCGCCTCCCGCGATCAGGGCACATTGCCTTGCTCGTATGATGACTGGCTCGGGGCCTTAGCTCAGCTGGGAGAGCGCAACACTGGCAGTGTTGAGGTCAGCGGTTCGATCCCGCTAGGCTCCACCAGTCACCAATGATCAAAGTCGAAGAGATTGCCCTTCGGGGGAGTTTTCCAGAAAAAGTGGATACCACTTTTTAGCTTTGGAAAGTGACCATCAGGCAGCCCCTTTTCGCAACGCTGGCCGACGAGGTTTCGTCCGCCGGCGTTTTTCGCATGATGTGGGCGCTGCGGCACCCGCGAGGAGAAGTTGGCGATGTTCGACACGCTGTCAGACCGGCTCGGCGGGGTCTTCGACAAGCTCAAGGGCCGCGGTGCGCTGCGTGAGCAGGACGTGCGCGACGCCATGCGCGAGGTGCGCATCGCTCTGCTCGAAGCCGATGTTGCCCTGCCGGTCGCACGCCGCTTCATTGACGCCGTAACCGAAAAGGCCGTGGGTCAGGACGTGCTGCGCTCGGTCACGCCGGGCCAGCAGGTCATCAAGATCGTCCACGACGAGCTCGTCGAGACGCTCGGCGGCATGGAGGTTGAAGGGCTGCGTCTCGACGCCAAGCCCCCGGTCGTGATCATGATTGTCGGCCTGCAGGGCTCGGGCAAGACCACCACCACCGCCAAGCTCGCCAAGCTGATCCGCGAACGCCACGGCAAGAAGGCGCTGATGGCATCGCTCGACGTCAACCGTCCGGCGGCGCAGGAGCAGCTCGCGGTGCTGGGCACCCAGGTCGAAGTTGCGACGCTGCCGATTCTTGCGGGTCAACAGCCGGTCGACATCGCGCGGCGAGCGATGGAAGCGGCGCGCCTCCAGAACTTCGACGTGCTCCTGCTCGACACCGCCGGCCGCCTGCATGTCGACGACGCGCTGATGGCCGAGATGAAGGCAGTCGCCGGCGTCTCGGCGCCGGGCGAAGTGCTGCTGGTAGTCGATGCACTCACCGGTCAGGACGCGGTCAACGTCGCGCAGAGCTTCAGCGGCGAAGTGCCGCTCACGGGCGTGGTGCTGACCCGCATGGACGGCGACGCCCGCGGCGGCGCGGCGCTTTCGATGCGCGCTGTCACCGGCAAGCCGATCAAGTTTGCCGGCACCGGGGAAAAGCTCGACGCGATCGAGCCGTTCCGCCCCGGTTCGGTCGCCGACCGTATTCTCGGCATGGGCGACGTCGTCAGCCTCGTCGAGCGCGCGGCCGCGACGATCAAGGAAGAGGACGCCGAGAAGCTCGCGCGAAACCTCGAGAAGGGCAAGTTCGACCTCAACGATCTCGCCATGCAGCTTCGCCAGATGCGCGCGATGGGCGGGTTGGGGATGCTGGCAGGCATGATGCCGGGCATGAAGAAGGCCAAGGCGGCGATGGCGTCGTCTGGCATGGACGACAAGGTGCTGGTCCATATGGAAGCGATCATCTCTTCGATGACCGTCAAGGAACGCGCCAATCCCGACCTGATGAACGCCAAGCGCAAGAAGCGCGTCGCCGCGGGCAGCGGCACGGATGTGCAGACTGTCAACAAGCTTCTGAAGATGCATCAGGAAATGGCCCGTGCGATGAAGCAGATCAAGAAGATGGGTGGCCTCAAGGGCCTCGCATCGATGTTCGCCGGCGGCGCCGGCGGCATGGGCGGTGCAGGCGGCCTCCCCGGCTTGAGCGGCGGAGGGATGGGTGGCCTGTCCGGTCTCGGCGGACCTCCACGAATTAAAAAATAGATTCCGGTTCAGTAGCTTCATTTCCAAAATTCAGATCAATTCCAATCGAAAGGTAACATCAATGTCCACTTCCATCCGGCTTTCGCGCGGCGGTGCCAAGAAGCGTCCGTATTATCGCATCGTCGTCGCCACCAGCCGTAGCCCGCGTGACGGCAAGTATCTCGAGCAGATAGGCACCTATAACCCGCTGCTCGCCAAGGACAGCGCCGACCGCGTGAAGCTGGTCGAAGACCGCGCGCGTTACTGGCTCGGCGTTGGCGCACAGCCTACCGACCGTGTTGCCCGTTTCCTTGATGCCGCCGGCATCAAGGAGCGTGCGGCACGCGTGAACCTGAAGAAGGGCGAGCCGGGCGAAAAGGCCAAGGAGCGCGCGGCGGAGCGTGCGGCCAAGATCGTCGAGGCCGAGGAAGCCGCGCGTACCGCCGAGGAAGAAGCCAAGGCTGCTGCCGCTGCTCCGGCAGTGGAAGCAGCGCCTGCCGCTGAAGAAGCTGCCGCCGAAGAAGCACCGGCTGCTGAAGAAGCACCGGCTGCTGAAGAAGCACCGGCCGCTGAAGAAGCCGCTTCCGATGAACAGGCTCAAGGCTAAGCGACAATGACCAAGCCCGTCACCCTTGCAGCCATCATCGGCGCGCACGGGGTGGCGGGCGAGGTGCGATTGAAGCTATTCGGCGAAGGGGTGCCTGCGCTCGCGCAGCACAAGTCCTTCAACGATGGCGCGCTGACGCTGGTGAAGGTGCGCGACGACGGCAAGGGCGGTGCGATCGCCTGTATTGCCGAATGCGCCTCGCGCGGCGACGCTGAAAAGCTGCGCGGCACGACACTGAGTGTGCCTCGCGACACGCTGCCGCCGCTTGCCGAGGGCGAATTCTACCACGCCGACTTGCTCGGCCTGCCCGTCGTCACCGACGCGGGCGAGACCGTCGGCATTGTCCTCGCCATCGAGAATTACGGCGCGGCTGACATCATCGAAATCACCCGCGAGCCTGTGCCCGAGAAGGGCACCAAGACTTTCATGGTGCCGATGATCCCTACCGCCGTGATCGGCTGGGACGAACATCAGCTTGTGATCGGAGCCGCTTTCGCCGAAGACTAGGGCGGTGAGCCCGCCCTGTGACGATCTCTGGCAGCGCATCGCCGCGCACCATTTCGGTCCGGCGGACGCGTCGCTCACCTTCGCCGCCCGCCTCGCGCGCGAAAACCGCTGGAGCTTGGCCGAGGCCGAGCTTGTGATCGAGGATTACCGGCGGTTCTGCTATCTCGCCGTAACTGCCGGACACGAGGTTACGCCATCGGACGCGGTCGATCAGGCCTGGCAACTCCACCTCATTTACAGCTGCGAGCACTGGGAGAAGTTCTGCCCGCTGGTCTTGCGCGCCGATCTGCACCACGGCCCGACCAGCGGTGGCCCGATCGAGGCCGGGCGCTATTACCGCCAGTATGCTGCAACGCTCGCCGCCTATCAGGCCGCCTTTCGTCAGGCACCCCCGGCCGCGATCTGGCCGGCTGCCAGCAGGCGCTTCAAACTAGATCCGCGTGGAGTTCGTGTTAACCTCTCAGGCGTTATCGTCATGTCTCGCCGGGTCGCACTGGCGTTGGGTCTGCTCGCTGTAATGGAGGGCTGGCTGGCGGGAAGGAAAGTGTAATGCAGCTGTTCTCGTCCTGGACGGGCAGCGACTTCCTGATTTTCTACAGCGCCCTGCTCCTCGCAGGTTGCGTAGCTGCATCGTGGATACCGTCGCAAATGCGCGGCACAGGAAGGCGCGGTGAAGCGCTTGACGCCGAGAGCGTCGCCTTGCTTGCCGGGGGCCGCGAAAGATTCGCCGATGCGGTGCTCGCCGATCTCTTTGTGAGCGGCGCGCTCGAGCCTTCGGGCAAAGACTGCGTGGCGGTCGCCCGGCGCGACATCGCCTCGGGCGCTGCGGGCAAGGCAGTGCTGGTTGCGGGAGGACCGCTGACGCGCGGCGAGGCGCGGCGCATAACTGATTTTCATGCAGAACGCATCGCGGCGCGGCTGCGGCGCAGCGGGCTGATGATGTGGCCCGAGCAACATTCGCGCCTGCGCTGGCTCTCGATTACGCCTTTCGCGGCGCTCTTGGTGCTCGGCCTGTATCGCCAGCGGGCTGGGAGTGCGCTGGGTGAGCCGACTGGTTTGCTCGTGATCCTGTTGGGCTTGACGGTCATCCTCGCGGCGGTTCGCTTCGTGCGGAGCGACCCGCGCACGGCGGCCGGCATCGCTGCGGTCAGCGACCTCAAGACGAAGAGCAGCCGCATTGCTCGCGCACCCCGGCCCGAGGAGGCGCCACTCGCGGTCGCGCTGTTCGGCACCGCCGTTCTGGTCGGGACGCCGTGGGAGCCGGTTCATGCGCTGCGCCAGAGGTCCAGCGACGGAAGCGGGGGGGACGGCGGCGAGAGCAGCGATAGCAGCAGCGACGGCGGTTCCGGCTGCGGCGATTGCGGAGGCTGAGGTTCCGGCGTAAGCGGCGGGCATGACCAAGCTTTGTGTAGCAGTGGTGCAAGCCGCTCCGATCCCGCTAGATTTTCAGGCCGGGATCGACAAGGCCGTGGCGCTGGCCCGCAATGCGATCGATGCAGGTGCGCAGGTGGTTGCGTTTGGCGAGACGTTTCTCGGCGGCTATCCGCTGTGGCTCGACGAAGCGCCCGGCGCGGCGCTCTGGGATCACCCCGGCACCCGCGCGCTCCATGCAATCATACTCGAGCAAGCCGTGGTTGCCAATGACGAGCGGCTGCTGCCCTTGGAGGAACTCGCCGACGCGAGCGGCGCGGTGATCAGCATCGGCACGCATGAACGGGTGCGTCGCAGCCTCGTCAACAACCAGATGACCTTCCGCCCCGGTAAGTCGGTGCTCGATCACCGCAAGCTGGTACCGACCCACGGCGAGCGCCTGATCTGGGCGCGGGGCGATGGCTCGACTCTTGGGGTGCACCAGGCCGATTGGGGCACGCTCGGCAGCCTGATTTGCTGGGAGCACTGGATGCCGCTCGCACGCGCGGCGATGCATAACCTTGGCGAGGATGTGCACGTGGCCGCATGGCCGACGGTGCGCGAGAGCCATGCGATTGCTTCAAGGCACTATGCGATGGAGGGGCGGTGCTTCGTGCTCGCCGCGGGGCTGGTGCAGACGCGGGATGATCTGTTCGAGGGGCTGGAGCGGGTCGGCGGTTCAGCGGAAGCGCGCGAGCTGTTCGAGGCGATCCCGGGCGAGGTGCTCAACAAAGGCGGCTCGCTAATCGCCGCCCCCGATGCC
>JBBRUU010000084.1:0-12509 GCA_038247515.1 Sphingomonadales bacterium | reverse complement strand
GGCCAAGTCCAAAGTCGTCCTCATCGGGCAAGTCGAAGAGGTCGAGTGGGCCGGTGGACGGCAGAAACCCTTCGATCGGGTCTTCCGCATAAAGGCGCGCTTCCATCGCCCAACCATTGATCGACAGCTCGTCCTGCCGGAGCGGCAACGGCTCTCCGCTCGCAACCCTCAACTGCCATTCGACCAGATCGACCCCGGTGATCTCCTCGGTGACGGGGTGTTCCACCTGAAGGCGGGTGTTCATTTCCATGAAGAAGATGCGGTCGGCGCGCAGGCCTGAGCCCCCATCACTTCTATCAGACGCATCGGCGATGAATTCGATCGTGCCTGCGCCCTCGTAATCGACCGCTTTTGCCGCGCGCACGGCGGCGGCGCAGAGGCTCTCGCGGGTGGCGGCGTCCATGCCGGGGGCAGGCGCTTCCTCGATCACCTTCTGGTGGCGGCGCTGGAGCGAGCAGTCGCGCTCGAACAGGTGGACGACGTTGCCGTGGGCGTCGCCGAACACCTGCACCTCGATATGGCGGGGCGAGGTGATCCATTTCTCCAGCAGCACCTCGTCATTGCCGAAGCTCGCCTTGGCCTCGCGGCGGCAGCTTTCCAGCGACGCGGCAAAATCAGCGGGGGCATCGACCTTGCGCATCCCCTTGCCGCCGCCGCCTGCAACCGCCTTGATGAGGACGGGATAGCCGATGACGTCTGCCTCGACGGTGAGCCGCTCGACCGACTGGTCCGAGCCATCATAGCCCGGCGTCACCGGCACTCCTGCTGAACGCATCAGCTGCTTGGCCGCGTCCTTGAGGCCCATGGCGCGGATGCTGGCGGGCTTGGGGCCGACCCAGACGAGGCCCGCGTCCAGCACCGCCTGCGCAAAATCGGCGTTCTCGCTCAGGAACCCGTATCCGGGGTGGATTGCATCTGCTCCGGTCTGCTTAGCGGCGGCGATAATCTTGGCGCCGACGAGATAGCTCTCCGCAGCGGGCGAGGGGCCGATATGCACCGCCTCGTCGGCGCTGCGCACGTGCAGCGCCTTGGCATCGGCATCGGAATAGACCGCGACCGTCGCCACACCCATCTTGCGTGCGGTGCGGATGATGCGGCAGGCGATCTCGCCGCGATTGGCGATGAGGAGTTTGCGGATCATAGCGCGAGAGCCTCGGGCGCATCCAGTACGCCGTTCTCGGAAGGCGGAACCATCGTGAAAGACGTATCGCCGAGTTTCCAGCCGTTCTCGGTCTTCACAAAGCCCCGCCCATTTATGCCGCAATGGGTGGTCTTGCCGTTGACTAGGAAGCGATACGGCCATGCCACCTGCGCCTTGCCGTCTGTCACCGGCACGGTCACGTATTTCATGTACTCAGCAATGCCCGGCGGCGCCTTGGCCCGGTTCTCGAGAAACTTGGCAGCCGTGATACGTCTGAGCACCGGAGGGCCTGAGCCTGTCCTGTCGTTGATCGAGATGATCGCATCGGCTTGCATCAGCGGTGCTAGCGCGGTCTTGTCGTCACCGCGCAGCGCGGCAAAAAACGCGTCGGCAGCTGCGATCACTTCCTCCTGCTCGGGGGTTGGCTGCGCGGCGAGCGGGGCGGCTGCGAATAGGGCGACGGCGGCGAAAAGGGCTTTCATGCCAGCGGGATTAGTCCAGCTTGGTTGCAAAGGAAACTGTCTCGCCACCTCAAACAATGCGGGCCCCCGGGTCAGGCCCGGGGCGATAATGATGGCGAGGAAGGCCGGTAATCCGCGATCCCCCAATGGACCCCGCCCGCCGGCATCTTCTCGCGGTTGATCGCCGCCGAAAGGAACGCGCGCACGCCGTAGAGCGCCTTCTCGCTGCGCGGGACGTAAGTGCGCGAGTTCCACGCCTCGGTGCCGCGCTTCCTCACCTTGCGGCCGATCGCGCCGTAGATGCGCGCCGCCGATAACACTGCCCAGCGGCTGCGGAAGGGGAGTCTTACTGCACCGACCCGCGCCGCTGCCTCGTGCTTTTCGACCAGCGCCACCAGCCGCGCGGCCATCTCGGCGAGTTCCTTGCGGTGGTGCGGTTTGGTGTGCTGGCCGGGCTCGATATCCTGCTCAACCAACCAGATTTCGGGCAGATAACAGCGCCCCGCCGCGTCATCCTCGAGAATATCGCGGGCGATGTTCGAAAGCTGGAAGGCAAGGCCCAGGTCGTTCGCCCGGTCGAGGGTTTCCTGATCCTTGGGGTCAACGCCCATCACCACCGCCATCATCACGCCGACCGCGCCTGCCACATGGTAGCAATAGCGCAGCATGTCGCCTTCCGTGCGCGGGCGCCAGTCCTCGGCGTCCAGTTGGAAGCCGGCGATCACGTCCTCGGCCATCTGCGGGGTGAGACCCACCTCGGCCGCGACCACGCCCAGTGCATCGAAGGCCGGATCGCCCGTGGGCTGTCCGGCAAAGGCGAGTGCGGTCAGGCGGCGGATGCGGGCGAGGCGCCCTGCAAGGTCGGACTGATCACCCAGTTCGCCGCCCAACTCCTGATTGTCGGCAATGTCGTCGGCGCGGCGGCACCAGGCATAGAGCAGCCACGCGCGCTCGCGGGTCTCGCGGTCGAAGAGGCGCGCGGCGGCGGAGAAACTCTGCGAGCCGAGCTTGATCGAAAGCCGCGCGTGTTCGACCAGCGCGGCGCGGGTGGTAGCATCGACCCCCATGGCGAGGCTTACAGCTCCTCAGCCTTCATGTGGAAGATCGGGGTGTGCGGCTGGTAGGCCTCCATCTTCGCCAACAGGTCGGAGCAGGTCTCCGCCGCGATCAGGATGTTCTGGTGGGCAGGGCGCACAAAGCCGACCTCGGTCATCTTCGCGTTGAAGGCGAGCAAGTGGTCGTAAAAGCCGAAAGCGTTGAGCAGGCCGACGGGCTTGGAGTGATATCCGAGCTGCGACCAGCTCATCGCCTCCCACAGCTCGTCCATCGTGCCCACCCCGCCGGGGATGGTGACGAAGCCGTCCGACAGGTCGGTGAAGCGCTGCTTCCTCTCGTGCATCCCCGAGACGGTGACGAGCTCGTCGCAATCATGGTTAGCGACCTCGGCCTTGACGAGGTGTTCGGGGATCACGCCGATGACCTCGCCGCCGGCGTCCTTCGCGCCCTTGGCAACCGCGCCCATCAAGCCAAGCTTGCCGCCGCCATAGACGAGCCCGATGCCGCGCGCGGCCAATTGCGCGCCGACATCATAGGCAAGCTGGATGTAACGCGGGTCTTCGGGCGAGGCCGAACCGCAATAGACGGCGAGACGTTTCATTGTGTCGCAGGTCCTGTGCCGGACGCGAAATTAAAGATCTTGAGGTCTTCCTCGCGAGGAGGAGTGTCAGCGAAATCCATCTCGACCGTAACGACCGGAACCTCGGCGTTACTGCCTAAAGTGGATTCATGGATCCAGATCCGCTTGATCCCGATCCGCTCACCTTGGCAATCGACCGCCAGGACTGCGTCCACGACCATGATCTCTGGCTGCCGGACATCGGTCCGCTGCAGAGCCAGCTTGAGATTTGCGCCGTCCACCACGGTTTCCGACCGCCACGCTGCCTCGAACCGTGCGGCACCTTCCTCGTCGTCTTGGATCACAACCCAGTCATTGGTGTGGCCCGGCTCGACGAGGGGCGATGTGCCCACGTCAAGCGCCGAGCCCGCCAGCAGGGACAGCAGCAGGCTCACGCGCCCACCTTTATCGCCAGATCCTCCAGCATCAGGCCCGCAGTTGCCTTGGCGCTGCCGACCACGCCGGGGATGCCTGCGCCCGGATGGGTGCCTGCGCCAACGAGGTAGTAGTTGTTGATCACGTCATCGCGGTTGTGGCCGCGCAGATAGGCGCTCTGCCACAGCACCGGTTCAAGGCTGAAGGCGCTGCCCATGTGGGCCGAAAGATCCTGCTTGAAGTCCTTGGGCGCGTAGCTGAACTTGGTGACAATCCGGTCATGGATATCGGGAATCAAGCGGCGGCCCAGCTCGTCGAGGATCATCTTTTCAAGCTTTGGCCCGACATCGTCCCAATCAAGCGGCATCTTGCCCATGTGGCTGACCGGGACGAGCGCATAGAACGTGCTCATGCCTTCTGGCGCCATGCTCGGATCGGTCACGGTCGGATGGTGGAGGTAGATCGCGAAATCTTCCGGCACAACGCCGTTCTTGTAGATGTCGTCGAGCAGGCCTTTGTAGCGCTTGGCGAACAGGATCATGTGGTGCGGAATGCCGGGCCAGGTGCCCTCAAGCCCGAAGTGCACCACGAACAGCGACGGCGAGAAGCTCTTGCGGTTGAGCGACTTGGCCATCTGCTTACCGCGATCGCTGCCCGACATTAGGTCCTTGTAGGAGTGCATGATGTCGGCGTTGGAGGCGACCGCGTCGAACCGTTGGCGGAAGCCGCTCTTGGTTTCGACCTCGGTGGCTTTGGTGCCGAGCGTGTGGACCTGCACCACCGGATCGCCGACTATCATCGTGCCGCCCAAACGCTCGAAATGGCGCACCATCCCGGCGATCAGCCGGTTGGTGCCGCCGCGCGCCCACCACACGCCGCCGTCCTTCTCCAGCTTGTGGATCAGGGCGTAGATCGACGAGGTGCTCATCGGGTTGCCACCGACCAGCAGCGAGTGGAAGCTGAAGGCTTCGCGCAGCTTGGGGTGCTTGATATACTTCGACACCATCGAATAGACCGAGCGCCACGCCTGTTCCTTCATCAAAGAAGGGGCGGCCTTCAGCATCGTCTTGAAATCGAGGAACGGCTTGGTGCCAAGCTTGACGTAGCCTTCCTCGTAAACCCGCGCCGCATATTCGAGGAAGCGGGCATAACCCGCCACGTCTGCCGGGTTGAGCTTGGCGATCTCGGCGTTGAGTTCGGTTTCATCGTTCGAATATTCGAAGTTGGTGCCGTCGGGCCAGTTAAGCCGGTAGAACGGCATGACCTTCATCAGCTCGACATCTTCGGCGATGTCGTGACCAGTCAGCGCCCAGAGTTCTTCAAGGCAGGGCGGATCGGTGATGACGGTCGGGCCGCCATCGAAGGTGAAGCCGTCGCGCTCCCAGAAATAGGCGCGCCCGCCCGGCTTGTCGCGAGCTTCGATAACGGTGGTGGCGATGCCGGCCGACTGCAAGCGGACAGCCAGCGCCATGCCGCCAAAGCCCGATCCGATCACGCAGGCGGTGCGCCCGGCATAACGTTCGGCCATCGCCGGGTTCACACCCTTGTTGCCGGTCGCGTTGCCAGCGATGTTGATCTTCACGTTGGCGTTCATGCCGGGGTCTCCATGTTGAAAGGCTTGGCGTCTAGGGGCTTGTTGTCCAGCGGCTTGATGTCCAGCGGCTTACCTGGCGAAAACAGCGCACGGATAGCGCGCGGGATAGCTACGGGCGGCTTGCCCGTCAGGATGCGCAGGCGATCAGTCCAGGTCGATCTGCCCGCGTAGAAGCGCTCCACCAACCGGCCTTGCAGCGCGTAGAAATGTTCGAACACCACCACCCGCTTGCCCGGTTCAGCGGCCTCGAACAGCATCCGGCTGAGCATCCGGTAATAAGCCGTGGTGCGCCAGTGACGCTTGGCGCGGCGCTGGCAGAAGGCGGCGAGCTCGCGCCCTGAGACCTCGGGCCGCCGCGCGATCAACCCGGCGATGGCGAGCGCGTTGTCGACCGCAAAGGGCAGCGTGTAGCTGGTGAGCGGATGCGAAAAGCCCCCGCGCGCACCGGCCAAGGCGACACTTGGGATCGCGACTTCGGCAAGCGCCGCGTTGAAGTCCCCGCCCGAGATCACGGGGAGGATGCCTGCCTCCTGATCGATCACCTCGCCCTTCCAGCCATTTCGATGGGCATATTCGGCGACGCGGCCCTTCAGGACTTCGGCGTCCATCTTCGGCTGGTCGGCGTAGTAGGTGTCCTCGACGAACACCTCGTCGGCTGAAAGCGGCAGGACATAGACGAAGCGGTACGCCTCGCCATTGCCGTAAGGTGCGATCTGATCGACGCTCGCGTCCATGATGACAGGGCGGGTGAGGCCGTGGGGTGTGTCGCACTTGAAGTGCTGGCCAAGGAATACCTGCCAGCCGCCGGCCAGCGCCTTCGAGGGCTTGAAGGGGCGGCAGTCGATCACGCGGCTGGCGGCGATCCGCGTGCCGTCGTTCAGCGTCACGCCGGATGCGTCGAGGCTTGCCGCCTTGGTCCCCAGCATGACGCGATCAGCCGGAAGCTCGACCATCAGCTTGGCGTGGAACTCGGCGCTGGCGAGCGAGCGGTAGGCGGTCGGTAAAGTGCGGCCTAGGCTAGGAAAAGTGATGTCGTAGCCTTCGTCCCAGCCGTTGAGCGCAAATCCCCCCATCAGCCCGCGCGCCTTGGGCCGGATATCGGTCTCGAACCAGCTCCAACGGTGGTGCCCGCCAAGCGTGCGTCCCGCCTCTACCAGCAGGAACCGGCACCCGGGCGCATGGCGGTGGAGCGCGAGCGCTATCAAACCGCCCGCAAGGCCTCCGCCGACGATGACAACGTCGTGAAGGGCAGCGTTGGCAGCGCCGGAGTGTCGCGGTGAATCGGGCATTCCCTAAATCCCTAGGGCAGGCGGGCGCGTTGGGCAATCACGCTGCATATGCGCGGCGTGATTGGAATGTTGCAACATTACGCGGATCGAATAAGGACCGCGCGGGTTTGCTGGCCCGACATTCCGCATAAAGGATCGCACCATGGCCCGCTTTGTCGCTTCCCGCCCGCTCGCTCTTGCCGCCGGCCTTGCCGCTTTCGCGGCCGCCCCCGCCTTGGCTGCGGACGACAGCGCGGACAGCGAGGCCGCCGCCGAGGAGAGCGTGAGCGCCCAGCCTGCGCCTGCGCCTGCCGCGCCGCCGCCGCCGCCTGCCTTCGGTAAGCCGGTCTTCGCCAAGCCGGTGTTCGACGAGACCTGGGCCACCATCGGCCTTGGCGCAGCAATGGTGCCGAGCTATGCGGGATCGAACGACGCCATCGCCTTTCCTCTGCCGCTGATTGTCGGCCGGGTCGGCGGGGTGGGGATCGGACCCAACGGGCCGGGCTTCGTGCTCGATTTCAACTCGCCCAAGCCTTCGTTCGCGCCGAGGAAAGGCGCACGCCTCGCCTTTGGCCCCGCCGTCCGCTTCCGCAACGACCGCGCCAACCGGATCGGCGACGAGGTTGTGGCGCGCGCGGGCAAGCTCGATGCAGCGCTGGAAGTCGGCGGCAATGCGGCGGTGACCTTCCCCGGCGTGTTCAAGCGCTTTGACCAATTGAGCATCGGCGTGCAGGCGCGCTGGGATGTGCTCGGCGGCCACGATGGCATGATTGTCGAGCCGCAGATCAGCTACCGCTCGCTTGTCGGCAAGGCGATGACCTTGCAGGTGCAGGCCAGCGCCGAGTTTGTCGACGACAGCTTTGCCGATTACTACTTCACTGTCTCGCCGACGCAGGCCGCCGCATCGGGCCTGCCGCTGTTCCGCGCGGACGGCGGGCTCAACCGCGTCGGGACCACCGCGATCCTTGCCTACGACCTCGACCGCAATCCGCTGAACGGCGGGTGGAGCCTCACGAGCATCGGCGGCTATTCGCGGCTGGTCGGCGACAGCGCCGACACGCCTTACACCGCCATCAGGGGCGATGCGAACCAGTTCATCTTCGGTTTGGGAGCCGCCTATACCTTCTGATCGCGCGTGGTCGGCCTACTATTGCGCGGGAAAGCGCCTGTCGAACACGGCCTCGACCGCCTCGTCTATCGCCGTGTTTTCCTCGGTAGTGAGCGGTTCGTTCTGCATTGCAGCGCGGATGGCTTCGAGCTGCGGCCTCATGGCCTTCAGCTTGCGCAGCGCTGGCCTCGCTCGCACCTGCCGCGTCATTTCAGCCAGATCGTCGCCATCCAGCTTTGCTGCCACGTTGCGCGCAACCTTGCCGATATCGGCGCGGACCTGTTCCTGCAAGAGCGGCTGACCGTTAGGTCGTGCAAACAGAATATCTTCGGCCCCGCCGATCTTATCGATCGTCCTGCTCATCAATCGGCGCGCGCTATCGGTGCGGTAGAACACCGCGAGGCTTGCCGCCTCTTCGGGCGTCAGGTGGCTGGCATAAACGGCTAGCATCTGCGGGTGATAAAGTGCTTTCACACGATCGCTTTGCCGCCTCGCGAGTATGCGAAGGTCCTCGGCCCGCTCTTCGAGCAGGCCCGGGCGCATTGCTTAAGCCTCGGCCAGCGCGGGGTTGGCTGCAAGTTGCTGCATGGCCTTTTCCGATTGCACGGCGGCCAGCCTGTCGCTGTCGAAGGTTGCATCCATCGCCGCCGCCAGTTCGGGATAGTTCGGGTGATCGGCATTCGGGTTCGCCATCAGAATCGCCTCAGGCGCTGGCTGCTTGGCCTGCAGGGATGCGGCGACCGGTGCCAGCGCGAGGACGAACGCGACGAGCGGCGGATAAGGCAAGCGACGAAACATGCTGCGGCTGGACCCTGGGTAAGTTGAGACTTGCGAAAGGATAGCGCGAAGCTGGCCTCTGCCAAAGCCTGTTCATTCGAACAACGGGCTCACCATAGCCGTCACGCCCTACACCGCCATCAGGGGCGATGCGAACCAGTTCATCTTCGGTTTTTGGACCGTCTACACCTTCTGCGGCGGCAGTGATCCCAGCTCGTTGACCGGCAGGCGCAGATAGGTGTGGCCGTCTGCCGTCGGCGGGGGAAGGGCGCCGGCGCGAATGTTGACCTGAAGCGATGGCAGGATCAGCTGCGGCGCGGCCAGGGTCGCATCGCGCGCGGTGCGCAGGGCGACGAACTCCGCCTCGCTCACCCCGTCATGCACATGCACATTGCCTGCGCGCTGCTGGGCCACGGTGGTCTCCCAGCGAATTTCGCTGCGCCCGGCGGGCAGGTAATCGTGCCCGACGAAGATGCGGGTCTCGGGCGTGAGCGCGAGGATCTGCCGCGCCGAGTGATAGAGTTCGGCGGCGCTCCCGCCCGGAAAATCGGTCCGCGCCGTGCCGAAGTCGGGCATGAATAACGTGTCACCGACAAAGGCCGCGTCGCCGATGAGATAGGTGACGCAGGCCGGGGTGTGGCCGGGCGTGTGCATCACCGCAATAGCCAGTTCGCCCAGCGGCAGGCTGTCGCCATCGGCCACAAGCCGGTCGAACTGGCTGCCGTCGGGGGTCACGTCATCGGCCTCGAACAGCGGCGCAAAGATCGCCTGCACGGCGGTGATGTGCTGCCCGATGACGATCGGCACTCCGGTCCGCGCGCGCAGATGATGTGCAGCGGAGAGGTGATCGGCGTGGGCATGGGTCTCCAGCAGCCAGCGCAAGGTGAGCCCCTGCGCCTCCGCCGCCGCCAGCATGGTTTCCGCCGAGCCAGTGCCGATGTGCGCATCGTTGGCGGTGAAGTCGAGCACCGGGTCGATGATCGCCGCCTCGCCGCTCGCCGGATCATGGACGAGGTAGCTGACCGTGTTGGTTGCCGGATCGAACCACGCCTGCACCATCGGGATCGTCATCAGAAATTTCCTTCGCCATAATATTAGAGATTGCTAGATTAGAATCAAGTTATATATTAATTCCATGTTTGACCGTACCCGTTTTGATCTCAGCGCGTTCGAGGAAAGCGCCGCGCGCGCTGCTGGCTTGCTGCGCCTGCTCGGCAACGAGAAGCGCCTGATGATCCTGTGCCAATTGGCCGATGGCGAGCTATCGGTCGGCCAGATCCAGCCGCGTGTCGGCCTCTCCCAGTCCGCCCTGTCGCAGCACCTCGCTTTGCTGCGCGAAGAAGGCGTGGTGGCTACCCGGCGTGAGGGTCAGACCATCCATTACCGCCTCGCCGATCCCGCCGCGGCGCGGGTGATTGAAACCTTGGCGGAACTGTTCTGCCCGCCTGACATGAGGACCACACCATGACCGCCAAGCTCCAATCATTGCCGCCCGCCGAAGTCCGCGACCGGATCGCTTCCGGCCGCGCAATGCTGATCGACATCCGCGAAGCCGACGAATTCGCGCGCAGTCATATCGCGGGCGCACAGTCGCAGCCGCTTTCAGGCTGGGAGCGGTCGCATATCCGGATCGCGCCGGACGCCGATGTCGTCTTCACCTGTCGTTCGGGCATGCGCACCCACGGCGCGTGTGATCGGCTGGCCGCGCGTGTCGCGGGGCAGGCCTTTGTTCTCGACGGCGGGCTTGATGGCTGGACGCGCGCCGGCCTGCCGCTCGAGACCGATATGCGGGCACCGCTTGAAATCACGCGCCAGGTTCACATCGCCGCTGGGCTACTGGTGCTTTCGGGCGTGCTGCTCGGTTGGCTTGTCGCCCCTGCGTGGTTTGCGCTTGCGGCATTTGTTGGGGCCGGGCTCACGTTTGCAGGGGCGACGGGTTTCTGCGGCATGGCGCGCCTGCTGATGCTCGCACCGTGGAACCGGCCGCGCGCCGCGTGAGATGAGCAGCGAGGCACTTATGCTGGCTGCGCTGGGCGGCGCGCTGGTCGGGCTGCTGCTGACGCTGTTCGGCGGCGGCGGGTCGGTGCTCGCGACGCCGTGGCTGATTTATGTCGTCGGGGTCGCCGATACCCATGTCGCAATCGGCACCGCAGCAGCGGCGGTGGCGGTCAATGCGGTCGTCGGGCTGGCGGGGCAGGCGCGCGCGGGCCGGGTCAAATGGCCCTGCGCCTTCACCTTCGGGCTTGCCGGGCTTGCCGGTTCCTTTGCTGGAGCAGCGCTAGGGCGACAGGTCGATGGTGACGCGCTGCTGGGCTGGTTCGCGCTCGCGATGATCGTCATTGCCATAACCATGCTGCTGCCGCAGCGCAGCGAAGGCGATCCCAACGTGCGTATCACCCCGGCGATTGTGCTGAAGCTGGCCCCGGCCGGGCTGATCGCCGGGTTCGCGGCGGGCTTCTTCGGGATCGGCGGCGGGTTTCTGATCGTGCCCGGTCTGATGGCCGCGACCGGCATGACGCTTGCCAATGCCGGGGCCTCCTCGCTGGTCTCGGTCGCACTGTTCGGGGGAGCGACCAGCCTTAGTTACGGCATCGCGGGGCAGGTCGCATGGCCGGTATTCGGAGCGCTGGTGGCGGGCGGCGGCGCTGGCACCCTTGCTGCCTTGCCGCTCGCCCGGCGCTTGCAAGCGCGCGCCGGGCTCGCGCGGGTGATCTTTGCCTTTATGGTGATCGCGGTGGCCATCGCGATATTGCTCGATTGAGCGACAAGCTCGGCTGGTTGGCGCCGATGCCCGGCAAGCGCACCCACCTTGGAAGGAACGGGTAGCGCGCTGTAACCGTTTCGCCCTCCCGCTGCGAACTATGCCCGAATAGCGCGACGTCAGCGCCAACGGATCCAAAGGGCGACATCACATGCACGCCGCCAACCACCGCACCGTCACCATCGTCGCGGCCCTGCTGCTTACTGCGGCGGTGACGCAGTCAATCTACACCGTGCTCTATCTCACCATGCCCGAAGTTTCCCGCGCGCTGGTGTGGGGCATCGAAGGGTTCCTGTTCGCGATGCTCGCGGCGTTTGCCGGGGCTGCACTGGCGCAGGCCGAGTGGCTGCAGCTCGGCTGGTCGGCGATTGCTGCGGCATCGGTGCTCAACGTGGTGCAAGTCAGCGTTGGCCTCTCAATGTTCGGCCCATTCAGCGACGCGGCGAAGGCTGATCCGGCGCTGGCGCCGTTGGTGGGTGCGGTGGTCGCGTTCTCGTTCATGATGTACAACGCGGCAAAGGTGCTGCTGGCCCTTGCGGCCATCGTGTTCGGCCTTGCCCGAATGAACGGTGGCGCGCGGGCGCTCGGCGGATTGACTGCGCTGGTTGGTCTGGTCGCGCTGGTGTCCAACGCGTTCTCGATGGTATTCGGACGCGAAGTGCTGGGCGAATTGCCGCTGGCGGGCGGCACGGGCGTGCTGGCGACGGTGCTGTTGGCGCTGTGCCTTTTCGCCCGGCCAGCTGACGATCGGCTTGCTGACGAGCGCTGAGCCGGACGCGCGCCACGCGCCTCTCGACACCCCGCCAGAAACCGCCTAATCCTGCGCCATCCCCGGGGAGCGTGCCCTCCGTGAACCGCTCAGGTGAGTGGCTAGCGGAAAATGCTGAGAGGGACGGGTAGCACCGTCCGACCCGTTGAACCTGAACCGATTAGCATCGGCGGAGGGAGCGGGCGGCCACCATGCCACAAGTCCGCGCTCCATCCGCCTTGAGGAGAGAGCAGACATGGCCGACATCAACACTCCGGTAGAAATCGGCGTCACAACCGGGCCGATCCGCGGCAGCCGCAAGGTTCATGTCGGCGCACGCACCGGCTCTGGCATCCGGGTCGCCATGCGTGAGATCGACCTTGAGGGCGGCGAGCCGAGCGTGCGGGTTTACGACACCTCCGGCCCCTACACCGACCCTGCTGCCAATATCGACCTTAGCGCCGGCCTGCCGCAGCTGCGGCGCGACTGGATCATGGCGCGCGGCGATGTCGAGGCCTATGATGGCCGCGACATCAAGCCAGAAGATAACGGCCAGCCCCAAGGCGGTTCGGGCCCCGATCGCTCCGGCGGCGTGCCGCAG
>JBBRUU010000083.1:0-12558 GCA_038247515.1 Sphingomonadales bacterium | reverse complement strand
GGTCATGCGGTCCCAGGTCAGGGCGAGCAGGATCAGCGGGCCGAACGCCGCGCCGAACCCTGCCCAGGCGTTGGAGACGAGGCCGAGCACTTCGCTGCCGGGATCGGCCGCGATCACTATCGCCGCCGCCGCGACCAGCGCGACGCTCAGCCGCCCGATGTTCACCGCCTCGCGCTCCGAAGCGTTGCGGCGCAGGAACAGGCGGTAGAAGTCCTCGGTCAGCGAGGAGGACGAGACGAGCAGCTGCGAGGAAATGGTGCTCATGATCGCCGCCAGCAGCGCAGCGTAGAGGAAGCCGGTCACCGCCGGGTGGAATAACAGCCCGGCCAGGATGATGAAGATCGTCTCGGGATCGTCCACCACCAGCCCGTTGGCCTCTGCAAAGGCGCGGCCCGCAAGGCCCACCGCGACAGCGCCGACCAGCGAGATCACCATCCAGCTCATCCCGATAACGCCCGCCTTGCCGACGTTCTCGACCCGGTCGATCGCCATGAAGCGCACGACGATATGCGGCTGGCCGAAATAGCCGAGGCCCCATGCCACCGCGCTGATAACGCCGATAACGCTTGCGCCTTGGGTGAGGCTCAGGAACCCCTCCTGCGGCACCGCGGCGATATTCGTGGCGGCGCTGCCGTCGGCGGCGAACAGGATCACCAGCGGCATGATGACCAGCGCCACCATCATGATCATGCCTTGGACGAAATCGGTGAGGCTGACTGCGAGGAACCCGCCGATCGTAGTGTAGACGAGCACGATCCCGGCGGTCAGGACAATGCCGAGCATGTAGTCGCTGAGGCCTGTCACGGGCAGCGCGCCGGCAAAGGCGGTGGCGAACAGCTTGCCGCCGCCGACCATCCCGCTCGCGGTATAGACGGTGAAGAAGCCGACGATGATCAACGCCGAGGTGATCCGCAGAATGGTGCCGCTTTCGGGGAAGCGGTTGGCGAGGAATTGCGGAATGGTAAGCGCATTACCGAGCCGTTCGGTCTGTTCGCGCAATCGAGGCGCGACGATGATCCAGTTGAGCGCGGCGCCCACGGTGAGCCCGATCGCGATCCACGCCTCGACCAGTCCGCCCACGAACAGCGCGCCCGGCAGGCCGAGCAGCAGCCACCCCGACATGTCGCTCGCCCCGGCGCTGAGCGCGGTGACCGCGGGCGACAGGTTGCGCCCGGCGAGCAGATACCCCTCCGAATCCGCCCGGGTCGTTGCCCAGGCATAGACACCGATGGCGATCATCAGGACGAAATAGGCGGCGAGGCTGGCGAGCGTGTAAGCGTTCATAGGGCACGGGCTAACGTCTGGCGCAGCGCTTGGCCAGTCGCAGCGTTCGCCCACCCACTGCGCGGCCTCGAACGGGCTTGTGTCCCGGGTGAGGAACGCCTTTGCGCCGGGCTCTCCGTTACGCGCGATGGACAGATTCCGTGCCCTTGATGCGGCGGAACATGCGGGACTCCATCCGGTAAGCGTCCGGCGACTCGTCTCGAGTTGAGAAAGCTGCACGCTTGGTGTTCATCATGACTGTCACTACAAAATTCAGGACCGCTTGCGGGCTGGCGGCCCTGACGCTTTCGACTGCGGCGTTCGCGCAAGCGGAAGATCGCTACTTCGACGGGGTCTACATCTCCGGCGCCGTCGGCACCGAGTTCGTCGAAGACGACGCGTCGGATTCGATCCAGTTCGACACCAATCGCGACGGGAATTTCGACAATGCCGTTCGCACATCGGCGGGCGCGAATGCCTTTGCACCCGGCTTTTGCGCCGGCGCGCCAATTTCGGCTGCCAACGCAACCTGTCGCGGCAGCCGCCAGACCGAAGGCTACGCCGTGCGGATCGGCGTCGACAAGCATCTCGGCGACAGCCCTTCGTGTTCGGCGCTCTGATCGAAGGCGCGCGTCCGGGCGCAGAGGAGTTCACCACCGCCTTCAGCAGCACCCCTGCATCCTACACCTTCGGGCGTGAGATGGACTGGGCCGTGACTGCCCGTGCCCGGGCAGGCTTTGCGCCGGGTGAAGGCCGCGCGCTGTTCTACGGCACTGGCGGCGTCGGATATGCCCGCATCAAGCACAGCTTCCAGACCAGCAACGGCGTCAATTCCTTCACGCCGCGCAACGACCGCGATTGGCAGTTGGGCTGGCAGGCCGGCGGCGGCGCGCAAGTCATGCTGACCCGCAATCTGGGCCTTGGAATCGAGTATCTCTATTCGAGCTTCAAGGATGACGACTATGTCGTGGCCGTGGGTCCGGGCACTGCGCCTGCGACCAATCCCTTCCTGCTGGACAATGCGGCCGGGACAGACTTTCGCCAGTCGAACGACCGGTTCAACTTCCACACGCTCCGCGGCACGGTGAGCCTGATCCGGGCGGGGCGAGGGGCAGATGCTCCTCGCCGCTTCATCTTCACCCGGCCATGACAAGCAAAGACCCCGCGCAGCCAAGGCTTCGCGGGGTCTTTATGTCTTGCAGCCTTGCAGGGCGCCGTGCGGCCTTAATCCTTCTTGCGCCGCATCTTCTTGCGCTCGTTGGGATCAAGCTCCGCCTTGCGCAGGCGGATCGATTGCGGGGTCACTTCGACCATTTCGTCGTCGTCGATATAGGCGATCGACTGTTCCAGCGTCATCCGGCGCGGCGGGGTGAGGCGGATTGCGTCGTCCTTGCCGGTGGAGCGGACGTTGGACAATTGCTTGGCCTTCATCGGGTTGACTTCGAGATCGTCAGGCTTAGCGTTTTCGCCGATGATCATGCCTTCATAGACCTTCATCTGCGCGCCGACGAACAATTCGCCGCGCTCTTCCAGCATGTTGAGCGCATAGGCATTGGCATCACCATCGCCGTTCGAAATGAGCACACCGTTGATACGGCCTTCGATCGAGCCTTTGTAGACATCGTACTTTTCGAACAAGCGGTTCATGATTCCGGTGCCGCGCGTGTCGGACAAGAACTCGCCGTGGTAGCCGATCAACCCGCGCGACGGGGCCGAGAAGGTGATGCGGGTCTTGCCGATGCCCGACGGGCGCATTTCGGTCAGGTCGGCCTTGCGGCGCTGCATCTTCTCGACAACCGTGCCCGAGTGTTCGTCATCAACGTCGATCACAACCGTCTCGTATGGCTCCATGCGCTTGCCGCCTTCTTCGCGGAACAGCACGCGCGGGCGGCTGATGCCAAGCTCGAAGCCTTCGCGGCGCATCGTTTCGATCAGCACGCCGAGCTGCAACTCGCCGCGCCCGGCGACTTCGTAGGCATCCTTGTCCGCACTTTCGGTGACGCGGATTGCGACATTGGTTTCCGCCTCGCGCAGCAGGCGGTCGCGGATGATGCGGGTGGTGACCTTGCTGCCCTCGCGCCCGGCCAGCGGGCTGTCGTTGACCGAGAAACGCATCGCCAGCGTCGGCGGGTCGATCGGCTGTGCGGCGATCGGCTCAGACACCGAAGGATCGCAGATGGTGTTGGCGACGGTTGCTTTTTCGAGGCCGGCAAGCGCGATGATGTCGCCTGCGCGGGCGAATTCGACCGGCACGCGCTCGAGACCCTCGAAGCTCATCAGCTTGGTTGCGCGGCCGGTTTCGACCACCTTGCCGTCCATGTCGATGGCATGGATCGGATCATTGACCCGGATCGTTCCCGACTGGACGCGGCCGGTAATGACACGGCCCATGAAGTTGTCGCGGTCGAGCAGCGTCGCAAGGAAGCTGAACTTCGCATCGGGATCGAGGCCGGGGGCACGCACGTGTTCGATGATCTTCTCGAACAAAGGGGCAAGGCTGCCCTCGCGGCGCTCCTGATCCTCGCTGGCATAGCCGTCGCGGCCCGAGGCGTAGAGCACCGGGAATTCGAGCTGGTCGTCAGCGGCATCGAGGCTGACGAACAGATCGAACACTTCGTCGAGCACTTCTTGCGGGCGGCTGTCGGACCGATCGATCTTATTGACAATTACAATCGGGCGCAGGCCCAGCGCCAGCGCCTTGCCGGTCACAAACTTGGTCTGCGGCATCGCGCCTTCTGCGCTGTCGACCAGCAGGATCACGCCGTCGACCATCGACAAGATGCGCTCCACTTCGGCGCCGAAGTCGGCGTGCCCGGGGGTGTCGATGATGTTGATGCGGGTGGTGTCGCCATTTTCCGAGTGCCACTCGACGCTGGTGCACTTGGCGAGAATGGTGATCCCGCGTTCCTTTTCGAGATCGCCCGAATCCATCGCGCGTTCTTCGATCCGCTGGTTCTCGCGGTAGGTGCCCGACTGGCGGAAAAGCTGGTCGACGAGCGTGGTCTTGCCGTGGTCGACGTGGGCGATGATCGCGATATTTCTGAGGGCGGACGACATTCGGGGCACTTCCGGTGAAAGGCCGGACGCAAGGGAGCATCCGGGGTTTGGGACAGGGCAGGGCGGCGCGCGCGCTGCGTAAGCAAAGTTTGTGGCGGCTGGGCGACAATCCGTGACGCTACGGCCCACACCATTTTTGGGCCCCGCGCGAGAATGTGCTGCGTTGCAATATTGCGGCGGCGCCTAGCAGGGGCGCGTGCGCGGGGCAAGGGTCAGGCGCTCTTACGGGGCGTCACAAGCGCTTTTGCAGTGTGACTCTTGCGCAACAGCATCCCGGAATGCCCCGAAAAAGTGCGGGTGTGCAGCTTGTCGCTGAGACCGTGCTAGATTATCACCCACGCAACGATCGCGGGAGACAGCGCACGGAGACAGTGCGCGCCCGACAAAAGGCGCCGGGATCGGGGAATTTTGGAGAGGAGCTTCCATGCAATCGAACTTCACCGGCGCGGCCGGCTCATATCGTTTCGCTCTGCTTGCAGGTGCGGCCACCTTTGCCCTCGCGATGCCGAGCGCGGCTTTCGCTCAGGACGAGCAGCCCGCCGAGCCTGAGCTTGAGGCCAGCAACGTTATCATCGTCACCGCGTCCAAGCGCGAACAGACGCTGCAGGAAGTTCCGATCTCGGTGTCGGTGACCAGCGGCGAGACGATCGAACGTGCGCAGATCCGCGACGTGCTCGACCTTCAGACCGTGGTTCCTTCGCTGCGCGTGAGCCAGTTGCAGACCTCTTCTGCCACCACCTTCATCATCCGCGGCTTCGGCAACGGCGATAACAACTTCGGCATCGAGCCGTCGGTCGGCGTGTTCATCGACGGCGTGTTCCGCTCGCGCTCGGCCTCGGCCCTGTCCGACCTCAACATGATCAGCCGCATCGAAGTGCTTAACGGGCCGCAATCGACATTGTTCGGCAAGAACGCATCGGCTGGCGTGATCTCGGTCATCACCAAGGAGCCGCAATACGAGTTCGGCGGTCAGGTCGAAGCGAGCTACGGCAACTTCAATGCGGTCAATCTGCGCGGCGAATTGACCGGCCCGATCAGCGAGAACATCGCCTGGTCGGTCGACGGCACCTACCAGAGGCGCGACGGCTTCGGCCGGATCGTCAATCTCGGCAATGCTGAGATCAACGACCGCAACCGCTGGTCGGTTCGCGGGAATTTGCTGATCGAGCCCAGTGCCGACATCAAGATCCGGCTGATCGCCGACTACGGCAAGATCGACGAAGTCTGCTGTCAGACCAGCAACCTCGTGGTCGGCGGGACCACCCAGTTCGCGATCGGCGGCGTAGGCGGTCAGTTCCCGACCGACTTCTTCAGCGACGACAACTTCCTGAATGTCGTTCCGGTCAATACCAACAAGAATTACGGGTTCTCGGGCCAGCTCGACTGGAACGTCGGTGACCTGACGGTCACGTCGATCACCGCCTATCGTGAGCTGCGCAACGGCTTTTCGCAGGACGTCGACTTCACCAGCGCTGACATCACCGTTGAGACCCGCGATCAGAGCGTCAACACCTTCACCCAGGAACTGCGCCTTACTTCGGACTTTGACGGTCCGATCAACTTCCTGCTCGGCGGCTACTACTTCGACGAGTCGATCAGCCAAGACAGTTCGCTGACCGTTGGCCGCGACTTCCGCAACTTCGCCGCGATCCAGGCGGCACCAGCCAGTCTGCTGCCAGCCAACCCGACCGCCGCCCAGCGGATCGCGGTGGGTAACGCCGTGCTGCGCAATGCTGAGGGCGCCCTCGGCCTGCCGCTTGGCTCGATCCTCGGCGGTACCGGCACCGGCCTGACCCGGGAGCGTTTCGCGTTCGACAACACCTCGTGGTCGGTCTTCGGCACGGTCGATTTCGAGCCGATCGACGGCCTCGTCTTCACCGGCGGGTTCAACTACACCGACGACAAGAAGGACTTCGCGGTCAATTTCCAGGCGCTTGATCCGCTGGCCAACATCAACCTTGTCGATGCATTCATCGGGCTGGCGAGCGGCGGTACGGTCACCAACCGCGCCCAGTTCCAGGCGCTCCCGGCTATCAACCAGCAGGGGCTGCTGGCCGCGGCAACCAACCCGGCGGTCAACCAGCTGCTTGGCCTGGGCGTCCTGCAGTTCCAGACCCCGTTCCCGGCCGTGCCGAATGCCGTGGAGCCGGGCCGGACCCGCGACGACAAGTTCACCTACCTGCTGCGCGCCGCCTATCAGGTCTCGAACGAAGTCAACGTTTACGCAAGCTACGCAACCGGCTTCAAGGCGAGCTCGATCAACCTGTCGCGTGACAGCCGTCCGCTGCTCACCGATTACACGCCGGGCCAGCTGGGTTCGACCTTCGCTGCGCCGGCATCGCCGATCATCAACGCCGGTCTCGGTACGCCCAACCTCACCACTGGCACCCGCTTTGCCGGACCGGAGAACGCGGAAGTCTACGAAATCGGGATGAAGGCCCAGTGGGAAGGCTTCGGCTTCAACCTCGCGCTGTTCGACCAGACCATCAAGGGCTTCCAGAGCTTTGCCTTCACTGGCCTCGGCTTCGCGTTGCAGAATGCGGGTTCGCAGTCGGTGCGGGGCTTCGAGCTTGACACCACCATCCAGCCGGACCCGTCGCTGGTGTTCACCTTTGCGGCGACCTACCTCGATCCGGTATTCGACAGCTTCCCGGGCTCGGTGCTCGGCGATTTGTCGGGCCAGCGGGTTGGTGGTATTCCGGAATGGAGCCTTCGCACTTCGGCTACCCACACGCTGGAACTGGGCGATGCGGGCACCCGCTTCATCACCCGCGTCGACTACAGCCATGAAAGCAGCACGCCTATCAACAACGGCCTGCCCGGCTTTAACCGTGCACTGGGCAACACCCGGATCTTCGATCGCGAAGTCAATCTGGTGAACGCGTCGGCGACACTGGCGCTCAGCAATGGTGTTGAAATCGGCGCTTTCGCGCGCAACCTGCTCGACGAGCGCTTTATCCTCACCAACTTCGACGGCGTGGCGCAGGCCGGAACGGTCTCGGGCTATCCCAGCCAGCCGCGCACCTATGGCGGGTTGGTGCGCTTCAAGTTTTAAGCTACCCGCTCAGAGCAACGAAAAAGGGCCTCGCACCAACGGTGCGGGGCCCTTTTCGTTTGCAGATGCTTCTCAGGTGTGTTCGTTTGCAAGCAGTTCACATGCAGCAAGGGGACCGGGCATGGAATGGATGATTTTGCCGTTCAAGCGTTACGCCGACTTCAAGGGCCGCTCGCGGCGCAGGGAGTTCTGGATGTTCCAGCTACTCAACCTCATTCTCGCGACGGTTTTGGCAGGTCCGTTTTTCGTCAGCTTCATCGGTGCCAGCAATGCCGCAGGCAACGGGCCGGGGTCCGAGGATGCGGCAATGGAGGCCCTGATGGCGGGCGGGATGGGCCTGTCGATGATCGGGGTCATGCTCTACGGCATCTTTGGGCTTGCTGCGCTGATCCCGTCGATCGCGGTGACCGTGCGGCGGCTGCACGACCGTGACATGTCGGGCTGGTGGTATCTTGGGCTGGTGGCGGCGTCTGCTATCCCCTTGGTCGGATTCGCCGCCAGCATCGCCCTGATCGTGCTGTTGGTGCTGCCGGGCACGGATGGCGGCAACCGCTTCGGGCCTGATCCCAAGAACCCCTACGACCAAGACGTCTTCGGCTGACCGTCTAGCGGCCAAAACAGGGGCAGTGCCGATGGCTATCGGACGCATTTTTTCGACCAGCTTTGCCATGTTCCGGCAACGCTTCTGGCCGCTTGCCGGGATGTGGGCGGTTTTCTTCGCGATCCAGATACCAGGCTCGGTGGCGCTCGGCATCGTGATGGTCTTGATGATCGGGGACGTCGCAGGGCCCGAGCCTGCACTCTATGACCCGGCGTCGATAGCCAGCCTCGGGATTGGGACGATCATCTTCGTGGTGCTGTTCTACGCGGCCTATGTCGTCATCCTCCTTGCGCAGCAGGCGGCGATGGTGACGCTCGCCTCGCCGCTTGAGGAGCCGGCTTTCGGCGCGGCGCTGGGGCGAGGCTTCAAGAGCGCGCTGCCGTTCTTCGCGATCACCGTGATTTTGATGCTCGGTTATTTCCTCATCGCCGGGGTGATCGGCGGCGTGGCGGGCGCAGCAGGCGGCGGCTCGGTAATCAGCGTCGTGCTGGCGCTCCTATCGCTTCCCGTGCTGGTCTATCTCGCCTGCCGCTTGGCGGTGTTGGTCCCGGTCGTAGCGGTTGAGAAGGTGTTTAATCCCATCGCGGCGATAAAGCGCAGCTGGGCGGTGACGCGCGGCAGGGTGGGGGTTATTTTCCTCGCCCTGTGCGCCTTTGTGGCGGTGTCGTTGGTCGCGCTCTGCTTGACCTTTGCGGTGATCTTCGGCGGGATCTTCGCCGCGCAGGTCAACGACGGCGCGGCAGCAGGCGTTGCGGCCGGGGGCGTGGGCGTCTTGCTGTTCATCGCCTACACGATCTTCGCTGCGGCTTTCACCGCGGCGATGCACAGCGAGGTGACCGGCGGCGGAGCGGAACCGATCGAGGAAGTCTTCGCCTGAAGTTTGCGCCCTAAAGCTCGCGCCCTACAGTTCCCTGAGCGCCCGCGCCGGTTTTGCCCGCAGTAGCGGCAGCGATCCGGCTAGCGCAAAGCCGAGCACCAGCGCGATGCCAAAGCCGAGCACGCCCAGTACCTCGCCCCAATCGGGAAGCCAGTCGAACTTGAAGAGTTGGGTGATCACCACCCATGCGAGCCCCGATCCCAGCCCCAGCGCGACCAGCGCCAGCACGCCTGCGATCAGGCCGTATTCGGCAAGCTGTAACAGCAGGATCTGCCGCCGGCTCGCCCCCAGCACGCGCAGCATCACCGTGTCGTAGGTCCGCGCCGCCCGCGCCGCCGCGATTGCGCCCATCAGCACCGCCAGCCCTGCCAACACCGTCACCGCCGCTGCCGCAAGCGTCGCAAGGCTCACCTGCTGGAGAAGATCGCGCGCCTGGACGAGGATCCCGCCGACCTCGATCACCGAGCTCGACGGCATTTCCTTGACCAGTGCGCGCAGCAACCGGCCCCTAGCGGCAGCGTCCGCAGCGTCCGCAGCGTCCGCGCCATCGGGCAGATCGATCGTCGCCGAAAGGTTGTGCGGCGCATCGCTGATCGCGTTGCGGCTGAACACCAGCGCGAAGTTAAAGCCCATGCTGTCCCAATCGATCACGCGCAGGTTGGCGACCCGCGCGGTGCGCTCCACGCCGAGGATGCCGATGGTGATGTAATCGCCGGGCTTCAGGCCGACAGCGCGCGCGAAGTCGGCATCGACCGAGACCTGCGGCTCGCCCGAATGGAACTGCCCCCACCACGCGCCTTCGACCAGCCGGTTGCCGGGGGGGAGGGTGTCGGAATAGGTCAGCCCGCGCTCACCGCGCAGCGCCCAGGCGCCTTCGGGAAGCTCCTTGAGGTCCGCAACCCGCGTCATCCGGTCCTTGGGGCCATAGGCGAGCACCGCGCCGCGCATGGTCGGCACGATGCGGATCGCCGCCTTGGGGAACTCGGCCTGGGTAAGCTCGATGAAGCGCTGCTCTTTGGCCTGCGGCACATCGAGCACGAAGTAGTCGGGCGCTTCCTGCGGCACGCGCCGCTGGATATTGCCGTCAATCGCGCTTTGTACTGCGGCCAGCAGCACGAAGGCGGCAAGCCCGAAGCCCAGAGCGGTCACCAGCGCTCCGGTCGGCGCGCCCGGGCGGTAGATGTTCGACAAGGCGCTGCGCAGCAAGGGATTGGACGGCCTCGGGATCCGGCGGGCGAGCGTCTGGATCGCCCAGCCGAGCCCCGCCAGCAGCACCAGCGCGCCGCCCGCGCCGAGCAGGAATCCGCCCGACAGCAACGGCTGCGCGGTGGTCAGCAGCGCCAGCGCGCAAATGCCCGCAATGCCGAGCACGGTCACACTCAGCGCCCGCCAGTCACGCGCCAGCGGCACGATCCCTGAGCGCATCAGTGCCATCGCCGGGAAGGTCCGCGCGCGCAGCAAGGGCGCAGCGGCAAAGGCGAAGGCTACCAGCAAGCCGTAGCTCGCCGCCAGAGCCAAGGCAGGGGGCGATATGATGAAGCCGCTGCCGACCGGCAGCAGGCCTTGCAGCGCGCTTGCCAGAAGCGGCGTGACCGCCACGCCCGCAGCTAGCCCCGCGAGGCTCCCCGCCAGCGCCGCAACGCCGATCTGCATCGCATAGATGCGCACGATATCGGCGGACGTGGCGCCCAGCACCTTGAGTGTCGCAATGCTCGAACGGCGCTGGTCGAGATAGGACGATACCCCGCCCGCAATCCCGATCCCGGCGATCACCAGCGCGGCAAGGCCGACCAGCGTCAAAAAGTCGCTCATCTGCCGCACAAAGCGGTCCGCGCCCGGCGAGGCGCGGTCGCGGGTGCGGATATTGAACCCGGCGTTGGGGAAGCGTTTGGTGAGGCTCTCGTCGATACCATCAAGGGCGCGCGAAGGGTTGGCAAAGGCGATGCGGTGCTTGCTCTGATACAGCGCGCCCGGTTGCAGCAGGCCTGCCCGTGCAGGAATATCTTCCGCAACGATGATCGTCGGCCCAAGCTGGAAGCCTTCCGACAGGCGGTCCGGCTCGTCCTTGATGATGCCTGCCGCGCGCAGCGTGACGGTGCCGACCTTGAAGCTCTCGCCCACCTTGATGCCGAGCCGTTCGAGCGCCGTGTTCGCGATCCATGCGTCGGTGCCCGTGGGCGCGCCGACCTTGCGGCCATCGTCAAGCACCAGCGTGCCAAACATCGGCCACTTGGCATCGACCGCCTTCAGCCCGATCGGCGCAGCGGCACCGGGCGTGCTCGCCATCGCCTGCATACGGAACCCGCTCGAGATGGTGCCGTATTCGCTAAGCGCCTTGCGTTCTTCGGGTTGCAAGTCGCGCTGCCACACCTCGACCTGAAGGTCGCCGCCGAGCAGTTCCTGCCCGCTGGAGGCAAGCTCGTCTTCGATCGCGGCGGTCAGCGTGCCGATCGCGGCGAGCGCGGCGGTGCCGAGGAATATGCACACCAACAGCAGACGCAGCCCCCGGAAGCGAGCATTCAAGTCGCGCCGGGCGATGCGCCACGCTGTTGCTAAAGGAAGGCTCATGCGGCGGCCGTGGTCCGCGTGTCCGAGACGATCACCCCGTCGGCCATCGTCAGCACCCGCTCGCAGCGCGCAGCTAAGCTGGCGTCATGGGTGATGATGAGCAGCGTCGCTCCGGTCTCGGCGCGGCGCGCAAACAGCATGTTGATGATTTCCTCGCCCGTGGCGGCGTCCAGGTTGCCGGTCGGTTCGTCGGCGAAGATCAGGTCGGGGCGCGGCGCGGTGGCGCGGGCGATGGCGACGCGCTGCTGCTCGCCGCCCGAAAGCTGGGTGGGGTAATGCGCGGTCCGGTGGCCAAGGCCGACCGCTTCCAGCTCGCTGATGGCGCGCAGGCTCGCGTCTGCCATCCCGGCAAGCTCCATCGGGGTCGCCACGTTCTCGGCCGCGGTCATGGTCGGCAGCAGGTGGAAGGCCTGAAGCACGATCCCGATCCGGCCGCGCCTTGCTGCGGCAAGGCCGTCTTCGGTCAGCGCCGCGAAATCCGCGCCCGCCACCTGAAGGCTCCCGCCGCTGGCGCGTTCGAGCCCCGAAAGCACAGCCATCAGCGAGCTTTTGCCCGATCCCGATGGCCCGAGCAGCGCGACGACCTCGCCGCGCGCGATGTCCAAGTCGATCCCGCGCAGGATCGTGACCGGCGCAGCATTGCTGCCAAGGGTGAGGGTGAGGTTGCGGGCGCTGATCGCGAAAGAGGGACTTGTCACTGGGTTCCGATGGCATAGGTGGTGATTTGCAACAAGCTACAGGTATGGAAGGTTCGCGGATGCACAAGCGTGGTTGGTCAAAAATTGGCGTTGTGGGCGCGGTTGTGTTGGCTTTATCGGCTTGCGGCGACGCCGCCGATGAGGTGGCCAATGCGCCGGGCGCCGAAGTGGCCGAGGACGGCCAGCCTGCGCTCCCTGCGATCCCGGTGATGGGGCCGGAGCGCAAAATCATCGCTTTCGGGGACAGCCTGTTTGCAGGCTACGGCCTCGACCCGCGCGATGCGTACCCTGAGAAGCTGGAAAACGCCCTGCGCGCCTGAATGCGCTTGTAGCGTCGATGGAGCTACGCGCGGATCTGCGCAAAATTTCGTGCAGTAAGTCCTTTGGCAGATCCACTGAGTAGAATATATTCGCGCAAGTCAAGGGAGCCTGGCCGCTT
>JBBRUU010000082.1:0-12639 GCA_038247515.1 Sphingomonadales bacterium | reverse complement strand
CTGCTCAGCCAGATCTTCCTGATGGACAACAAGACCGTCATTTCCGATCTGATCGCGCAGGCCGGCAAGGCTGCGGGCACGTCGATCGTGCTCAAGGATTACGCCCGCTTTCAACTCGGCGAAGGCATCGAGAAGGAAGAGGTCGATTTTGCGGCGGAAGTGGCGGCGACACTCAAGGGCTGAATTGAGCGTAAACCAATCAGGACGGCCGTCGCAGGTGAACGCTGCGGCGGCCGTTCGCTTGAGCGCGGTTGTGCACCGCGCTTGCTTACCCTTTGCGAAAGCGCGGATTGCCCGTTAAGTGCGCCCCACCCAGATTCAGCCCGGAGCCTGCAACCCCATGTCTCTCCCCACAATCAAGCGCGTGCTCCTGAAACTTTCGGGCGAAGTGCTGATGGGCGAGCAGCAGTACGGGATCGATCCGGCGTTCGTCACCGAGCTTGCCAAGGAAGTGAAGGCGGCCAAGGAAACCGGGATCGAAATCTGTCTCGTGATCGGCGGCGGCAATATCTTTCGCGGGATGGCAGGCGCTGCGCGGGGGATGGACCGCGCGCAGGCCGATTACATGGGAATGCTGGCGACGGTCATGAACGCGCTCGCCATGCAGAACGCGCTCGAGCAGTGCGGCGTGCCAACCCGCGTGCAATCCGCGATCGAGATGGACAAGGTGTGCGAACCGGTGATCCGCCGCCGCGCCGAGCGCCATCTGGAAAAGGGCCGCGTTGTGATATTCGCCGCGGGCGTGGGCGCGCCTTACTTCACCACCGATAGCGGCGCGGCGCTGCGGGCTGCCGAAATGAAGTGCGACGCGCTGCTCAAGGGCACAAGCGTTGACGGGGTCTATGACAGCGATCCTAAGCACAACCCGGATGCGGTGCGTTTCGATACCGTGACTTACGACCGCGTCCTTGCAGACAATCTCAAGGTGATGGACGCCTCGGCCGTGGCCCTGTGCCGCGACAACAAGATCCCGATCGTGGTCTTTTCAATCCGCGAGAAGGGCAACCTTGCCCGCGTGCTCGCGGGCGAGGGCGTCCAGACCATTGTGCAAGACCAGTAACGTGCAAGACCAGTAACGTTCAAGACAGCTGACAAATAGAGGGGAACCTGCAGCCATGCCGCAATATGACAAGGCCGATGTCGAGCGCCGGATGAAGGGCGCTGTCGAGGCGCTCAAGAGCGACCTTCAGGGTCTGCGCACCGGACGTGCCAACGCCAGCTTGCTCGATCCTGTGATGGTCGAGGTTTATGGTGCGATGACGCCGCTCAATCAGGTCGCCAGTGTAACCGTGCCCGAGCCGCGGATGCTCAGCGTGCAGGTGTGGGACAAATCGAACATGATCCCGGTGGAAAAGGGCATCGCCCACGCCAACCTCGGCCTCAACCCGATCATCGACGGCCAGACGCTCCGTTTGCCGATCCCCGACCTGACGCAGGAGCGCCGCAAGGAGCTCGCCAAGCTTGCCGGGCAATATGCCGAGAAGGCCAAGATCGCGATCCGCAACGTGCGGCGCGACGCGATGGAAAGCCTCAAGACCGACGAGAAGAAGAAGGAAATCTCCGAGGACGACCGCAAGCGGTCCGAGGAACAGGTCCAGAAGCTGACCGATCAATACGTCAAGGAAACCGACGAGGCGGCGGCCAAGAAGGAACAGGAAATCCTGACGCAGTGAGCTGCCGGAACGCTTCCTTCTCCGTTCGCCTTGAGCGTAGCCGAGAGGCCTTGCGCGGGTGTCTCAGCTATGCGCGAGGCGAACGGATTGCGTGGGAACAGCTTTGAGTAGCGACCGCGCCAGACATGTCGCCATCATCATGGATGGCAATGGCCGCTGGGCCAAGAAGCGGGCTCTGCCGCGCGCAGTGGGGCACCAGCGCGGCGTCGAGGCGGTACGGCGGCTGGTGCGTGCGCTGGCGCCGACCGGGCTCGAATGTCTGACGCTCTATGCTTTCTCCTCGGAGAATTGGAAGCGGCCCGACGAAGAGGTCGATGATCTGATGAACCTGATGCGCAGGTTCATAAAATCGGACCTTCCCGAGTTCATTGCCAACAATGTGAAGCTGAAGATTATCGGCGACTGGCAGTCGCTCGCGCCCGATATTGTCGCGATGCTCGAAGACGCGCTGGCGCAGACGGCCGGCGGCACGCAGACTCTGGCAGTGGCGCTCAACTACGGCGGCCAGCACGAGATCGCGCGCGCTGCGGCCAAGGCTTCGGCCGCGGGCGAGGTGAGCATCGAGAGTATCGCTGCGCACCTCGACACCGCCGACCTGCCGCCGCTCGACCTGTTGATCCGCACCAGCGGCGAGGTCCGCCTGTCGAACTTCCTGCTGTGGCAAGCAGCCTATGCCGAAATGCTGTTCCTAGGCACGCTATGGCCCGATTTCGAGCCGGCGCACCTGACTCAGGCGCTGAGCGACTTTGAGCGGAGGGAGCGGCGCTATGGCGGACGGTAACGTCAGGGCTCGCGATACCAAGGCGGGTGTCTCCGATCTGCCGGTGCGGTTCGCCTCGGCAATCGTCATGCTGGTGCTTGCCGGAGGCGCGCTGTGGCTTGGCGGCTGGTTCTGGACCGGCTTCGTGGCGCTGCTCGCGCTCGGCGTGCTGTGGGAGTGGAACCGGCTGATTGGCCACTTCGGCCGCAAGGGGCTGGGCGAGACACTGTGGTTCTTTGGCGGCGTCATTTATATCGGCGGCGCGGCCACCGCGATGCTGGCGGTGAGAAATGGCCGGCAGGTGCTGCCATTCGACCCGCAGCAATCGGGATACGGCCCGCTTGAGGTGTTGATCGTCTTCATCCTGCCGATCATCGCGGTCGATGTTGGCGCCTATTTCGCAGGACGCGCCATTGGCGGGCCGAAGATTGCGCCCAAAATCAGCCCGGCCAAGACCTGGGCGGGCCTTGGCGGCGGGGCGACTCTGGCAGCGCTGCTTGGCGTGGCGGTCGAACTCGCCGATTTCGGCCCGGCCGCCTCGCCCGGCACCAGCGCGCTCGCACTTGCGATGGCGGTGGTCGGCGGCGTGCTGATCGCGGTGATCGCGCAGGTCGGCGATTTCTTCGAAAGCTGGATGAAGCGGCGGGCAGGGGTAAAAGATTCCGGCGATCTCATTCCGGGACCTGGCGGACTTTTCGACCGGCTCGACGGCTTCCTCGCGGTGTTCTTCATGCTGTTTGTCATTGCCACCGTGCCCACTTTGCTGGGATGAAGGAATGATGACACGTTCGCTCACTCTGCTCGGTGCTACCGGCTCGATCGGCGCTTCGACGCTCGATCTGGTGCGGCGCAACCGCGATTGCTGGCGGATCGAGGCGCTTACGGCGCAATGCAGCGCGGCGGAGCTGGCAGCGCTGGCGATCGAATTCGATGCAAAGCTGGCGGTGGTCGGGGACGAGAGTTGCCTTCCTGAACTGCGCGCCGCGCTAGGGTCCAGCGGAATCGTGGCTGCCGGCGGCCGGCAGGCGCTTGTCGATGCCGCTGCGCGGCCCGTGGACATGACCGTCGCGGCAATTGTCGGCTGCGCAGGGCTGGCCCCGGTGATGGCCGCGATCGAGCGTGGCGGCACCATCGCGCTCGCCAACAAGGAAGCGCTCGTTTCGGCGGGCGAGGTGATGATGCAGGCGGCCGCCAGGCACGGCGCGACGCTGCTGCCGACCGATTCCGAACACAATGCGATCTTCCAGTGCCTTGGCGGCAACCGTATCGAGGACGTCGCCAAGATCACGCTGACCGCCAGCGGTGGGCCGCTACGCACCTGGTCGGCCGAGCGGCTTCATGCGGCGACCCCGGCCGAAGCAGTGGCGCATCCCAACTGGTCGATGGGCGCCAAGATCAGCGTGGATTCCGCGACGATGATGAACAAGGGGCTCGAATATATCGAGGCCTATCACCTTTTCCCGGTCGGCTTCGACCGGCTCGGCATCGTCATCCATCCGCAGAGCGTGATCCACTCGATGGTCGAATTCCGCGACCGTTCGACACTCGCGCAGCTTGGCCCTTCGGATATGCGCGTGCCGATCGCCTCGTGCCTCGCCTGGCCGCAGCGCATGGAAACACCGCTCGCGCCCCTCAATCTGGCGGCCATCGGCCAACTCACCTTCTTTGCGCCGGACGAAGAGCGCTTCCCGGCCACGCGCCTGGCGCGCGAGGCGATCAGGGCAGGGGGCTCGGCCCCCGCGATCCTCAACGCCGCCAACGAAGTCGCAGTCGCCGCTTTCCTCGCCGGTCAGATCAGGTTCACCCGCATTGCCGCATTGGTCGAGGAGACACTTGCGCGCAGTAACGATGCGCCGCGGCCGACGAACCTAGAGGAAGTGCTCGCCGTCGATCAATCCGCTCGCAGGCAAGCGCTCAGCCTGCTGGAGACCAGTGCCCTTGTTTGAATCGCCCCCTTTCTGGATGTACGTGATCGGCTTTGCGCTGTTGCTCGGCCCGCTCGTCACCCTGCATGAACTCGGCCACTTGCTGGTTGGACGCCTATTCGGTGTGAAGGCCGATGCCTTCTCGGTCGGCTTCGGCAAGGAGTTGGCGGGCTTCACCGACCGCCGTGGGACCCGCTGGAAGCTCTCCGCGTTGCCGCTGGGCGGCTATGTCCAGTTCAAGGGCGACATGAACCCCGCGAGCGTGCCGGATCCCGATGCCCCTGCCGAGGAAGGCAGCTTCCAGCACGCCGCCTTGTGGAAGCGCGCGTTGATCGTCGCTGCGGGGCCGGTCACCAACCTGCTGCTCGCGATCGGCATCTTCGCCGCCTTCTTTGCGATCATCGGCAAGCCGGTGATTGTCGGCGCCGAGGATTCGCGCACCATCGGCGCCTTTTCAGAAGGCAGCGTCGCTGAGGCGGCGGGGATGCGCGTGGGCGATCTTGTCGTGGCGATTGACGGACGGCCAATCCGGGATTTCGTTGAATTGAAGACAAAGGTTCTGATCAATCCGGCGACGCGCATGGTGTTCACTGTTGAGCGGGCCGGCGCGCGCATCGACGTGCCGCTCGTCACAGCTCGCAACGAGCGCAAGGACAATTTCGGCAACGTCAGCACCGAGGGCCTGGTCGGCATCGCTCCGGCTGGGGGGCGGACTGAAATCCAAGAAGTCAGCGTGCTCGAGGCAATCCCGCTCGCGGTCAAGCAGAGCTGGGACTTCACTGGCATGATGGTCACCGGCATCCGCCAGATCGTCAGCGGCGAACGATCCATCAAGGAGCTGGGCGGGCCGCTCAAGATCGCGAAGATCTCCGGCGAACAGCTGAGCATGGGCCTTCCGGAGTTCGTCTTTTTCGCCGCGCTCATTTCGCTTAACTTGGCATTCATCAACTTCTTGCCAATCCCCGCGCTCGATGGCGGGCACTTGATGTTCTACCTGGCCGAGGCGATCCGCCGCAAGCCAGCCGGACCACAGGCTACCGAGTGGGCTTACCGCACCGGCATCGCGCTGGTGCTGATGCTGATGGCGGTGGTGACAGTGAATGACATTATCGCGCTACCCGTGTTCGGAAGCTGACCGCACGGTGGAAACGAGCGACGCTGGCGGCCTCGCGGCTTGATTGCGCTGGGTACATGGGGCAGAGGCATCGCGAGGATCGGGGCGGGGTCCGGGCAGGCGCGCGATGCGGTTGGCAGAATTGCACGCGGCGGGTTGGCAAGGCTGGCCGCGCACAGGTTGAGAACGGGATTTTAGCTACATGAACCGATTGAGCGAGACGGGCACAGCGCCGGTGAACCGCAATCTTGTTGCCCATCGCCCGGTCGTGCGTCTGGCGGGCCTGTTGTGCTGCGGCTCAATGCTGGCCGGGATGCCCTCGCTCGCTTTCGCGCAAGCTGCGCAGCCCGTGCAGCCAGCGGCAACCGCTGTCGCCGCACCGGCTGAGCCTGCGCGCAGCAGCACCATCCGTTCGATCAGCGTGGTCGGGTCCGAGCGTCTCGAGCCCACCACCATTCTGAGCTACATCCGTCTGCGCGTTGGTCAGGAATACACCTCGACCGCGGCTGACGAGGCACTGAAGGACCTCGGCGCGACCGAGCTCTTCACCAACTTCTCGATCCGCAACGATGCCGGTAACGTCGTCATCACCGTGACCGAGAGCCCGGTGATCAACCGCATCGTGCTCGAAGGCAACAAGCGCCTCAAGAACGACAAGATCGTGCCCGAGATCAAGCTCGCTCCGCGCCAGATCTTCACCCGCTCCAAGGTCCGTGCCGACGTTGCGCGTATCATCGAGCTCTACAAGCGCCAGGGCCGCTTCGCCGCGCAAGTCGAGCCGAAGATGGTGCAGCTACCGCAAAACCGCGTCGACGTGGTGTTCGAAATCACCGAAGGGCCCAAGTCCAAGGTCCGCCAGATCAACATTCTGGGCAACGAGAAGTTCTCCGACGGTGCGCTGCGCGGCGAGATGGTGACCAAGCAGGCGCGCCTCACCAGCTTTTTCAGCTCGAGCACCAGCTACGATCCGGACCGTCTCGCCTTCGACCAGCAGAAGCTGCGTCAGTTCTACCTGACGGAAGGCTATGCCGACTTCCGCGTGGTTTCGGCGGTGGCCGAGCTCACCCCCGACCAGCGCGACTTCATCATCACTTACGTGGTCGAGGAGGGCGAGCGCTACACCTTCGGCGACGTCAAGGTCGACAGCCAGCTGCGTGACTTCGACAGCGACGCGATGAGCGCGAACCTGCCGATGAAGGCGGACGACTTCTACAACGCCAAGACAGTGGAAGACACGGTCGAGCAGCTTACCGAGCTTGCGGGCCGCTTCGGCTATGCCTTCGCCGACGTGCAGCCGCGCTTCAAGCGTGACCCCGAAAATCTCAAGATGAACGTGACCTTCGTGCTGAGAGAGGCACCGCGCGTCTATGTCGAGCGGGTCGACATCAACGGCAACACGCTGACCCAAGACAAGGTCATCCGCCGCGAGTTCCGCATTGCGGAAGGCGACGCGTTCAACAGCCTCACGGTGCAGCGCACCACTGCGCGCGTCAATTCGCTGGGCTTTTTCCAGGAGAATTTCGAGGTCAAGCAGTCCGAAGGCACCGCGCCGGACCGCATCGTGCTTGAAGCCAACGTCGAGGAAAGACCGACCGGCGAGCTGCAGTTCTCGGCCGGTTTCTCGTCGATTGAGCAGTTCATCCTCGCAGGCTCGATCCGCCAGCGCAACTTCCGCGGACGCGGCCAGACGATCGGGCTTTCGGTCAACCTCTCGCAGTTTTCGCGTTCGGCGCAGGTCAGCTTCTCCGACCCCTATATCTTTGATCGCAATATCTCCGGCGGGATCGATATCTTCCGCCGTGATTTCAACCAGTTCAACTTCACCGGCAATGATCGCAACACGACCTTCCAGCAGGCGACCTCCGGCTTCTCGGCGCGTGCCGGTGTGCCGCTCACCGAATACATGTCGCTGGTCGGGAGCTACACGCTCAACTACGACGACGTGACGCTCGATCAGGGCCTGTTTTTCTCCGACATCAACGGCGACGGCATCGCCGAGTGCGATCCGCTCAGAGCCGGGCGCTTCTTGTGCGATACAATCGGCACACGGCTGAGCTCGATTTTGGGCCTCAGCCTCAACTACAACTCGCTCAACTCGCGCGTGCGCCCCTCGCGCGGGAAGACGATTTCGCTGAGCGGTGAATTCGCCGGTCTCGGCGGCGACGTTCGCTATTTTCGCTTCCGCGGCCGTGCGCAGCAGTTCTGGAATGTCGGCAACTCGGGCTTTATTTTTTCGGTGTTGGCCGAGGGCGGGACCATCATCCCGTTGCAGGACCGGCCCGGCCCCGGCGTCGACGACGTGCTGCTTACCGATCGCTTCTTCCTCGGCGAACCGCAGTTCCGCGGCTTTGCGATCCGCGGCGTTGGCCCGCGTATTCTCACCCAGACCTCGCAGCTTGACGACCTTGGGCGGCCGTTGCTCGATGCGAGCGGCAACATCCTCTTTTTCAGCGAGCGGCAGCAGGTGCGTGACGACGCGATCGGCGGTCGCAACTATTACCTCGGCCGCGCCGAGCTCGAGATTCCGCTCGGCAGCGGTGCCCGCGAGCTGGGCCTGAGGCCTTCGATCTGGGCCGACGTCGGCGCGCTGTGGGGGGTCGAACAGCCGCTCCTCACCGTCAACCCGGCCGGCACCCCGCTGCGCAACGAAAACGGCCAAGAGCTTTTCCAGATCCCCGGTACCGCGACGACGACGGTCAACCCAAGCCAGCCGGACGGGTCGCTCAACATCCGCCTGATCGAGCAGAACTCGAACATCCGCGAACTCTTCCTCGGTAACTCGCCGACCCCGCGCATCACCGCCGGGATCGGGGTCAACTGGAACTCGCCCTTCGGTCCGTTCCGCATCGACGTCGCACAGACCATCCGCAAGGTCGAAGGCGACGACGAGCGGCGCTTTACTTTCAACGTAGGAACTCAATTTTGATGACACGTCTTGCCAAAATTCTCGCACCAGCCGGCCTGATGATGGCGGCCACTGTGGCCATGCCCGCGCACGCTCAGGTCGAAGGGAAGATCGCCACGGTCGATGTTCCGCGCGCGGTCATCGGCTCCACCGCCTTCCAGACCGCCTACGCACAGGTCGACACCACCTATGCCCAGCAGATCGATCTGCGCCGCGTCAAGGCGACGGAGCGTCAGGCGCTGCTCGCCAAGTACGACAAGAACGGCGACAAGCAGGTCGACGATGCAGAGCTTGCGGCGATGAAGAAGTCGCCCGATTTGCCCAAGATGGAAGGCCTCGAGAAGGACATTCAGGGTCTTACCGGCCAGATCGATGGCGGCCGCGTCTTCGCTACCGAGCAGGTGCTGCAGCAATTCGGCGCCGTGCTGGAGGAAGTGACCAAGGCCCAGCAGATCAAGATCGTGATTGATCCGGGCTCGGTGCTGTTTGCCCCGATGGAAGCCGACATCACTCAGGCGGTGGTAACTGCGCTCAATGCGAAGGTGCCGGCGGTCGGCGTGGTTCCGCCTGCGGACTGGCAGCCGGCCCAAGAGGCGGTGACGATCTACCAGCAGATCCAGCAGCGTCTGATCACCGCGCAATACCTGCAGCAGCAGCAGGCCGCGCAGCAGAAACAGGCCACCCCCGCCGATCCGGCTGCGCCTGCTGGTCGCTGAGCTGAGCTGACGGAGCCAAGATGATGAGCGAAGCGGGTGGCGCGCCGGCGCAGGTGCTGAATTACGATATCGTCAAGATCCTCAAGGCCTTGCCGCATCGCTACCCGCTGCTTCTAGTCGACCGTGTGAAGGCGATCACGCTCGGTGAGCGGATCCATGCGATCAAGGCCGTGAGCATGAACGAGCAGTTCTTCCAGGGCCATTTCCCCGGCGCGCCGATTATGCCCGGTGTCCTCCAGATCGAGGCGCTGGCGCAGGCCGCTGGCATCCTCGGGATCGAGACGATGGAGCTTGCCGGCACGGGCAAGTTAGTGATTTTCATGGGGATCGAGAACGCCAAGTTCCGTAGCCCGGTGACCCCGGGCTGCTTGCTCGACCTCCACGTCGAGTTCACCCAGAAGCGCAGCCGCGTCTACAAGTTCAAGGGTGTGGCTAGTGTCGAGGGCAAGACGACCTGCGAAGTCGAGTTTACCGCGATGATGACCGATCCGCCCTCCTGAGGGTGCCGGTCGTCATCCGAGGTTGCATTGTTTCGCGTTCATCACTAAGGCGCGCCCTTCATTTTATAGCAACGCCGGTCGGTACCGGCGGCACGCTGCAAAGGATCACGTCATGAAAGCCGAAGGTCACCCCGAATACCACCTGATCACGGTCAAGATGACCGATGGCACCGAATATCAGACCCGCTCGACTTGGGGCAAAGAAGGCGACACGATGTCGCTCGAAATCGATCCCCTCAGCCACCCGGCTTGGACCGGTGGTCGTCAGCAGGCGTCGGAAGGCGGCCGTGTGGCTCAGTTCAACAAGCGCTTCGGTGGACTTTCCCTCAAGAAGTAATCGCTTCACAAGCTGCGCGGGCTTCGGCCCGCAACGAGGAGGGCGGCCCGACGGGGTCGCCTTTTTCGTATCCGGTGCAGGCGTGCTCTAACCGCGCCATTCACGTTCGCGATACCATTTGGTGATCACGTATTTGACGCCTTTCCTAACCTTCATCCCGTGGTGGAGCGTCGCGGGGTTCACTCCGCCATCGGCAAGGCGGTTGTTCCAGCATAGGAGCTTTCCCGCCTCGGGCTGGAAGGTCTTGCCTGCCACCTTGAACCGCGTCGCGCCGCCGGCGGTGACCTCGTTGAGGTAGACCATGAAAGTCCACGTGCGGTTGCCCGATAGAGCGCAGTAGCGCTCGTAATCGCGTCCCCCCAGGGTGAAGTAGTCGGTGTGCGCCTTGAACTCGTGCCCTTGCGTATAGCGCTGGCCCTGGAGCGGCTCGCCATAAGCGGGGTCGATGCCCGACAGGTCGGTGATCATCGCCTCGATCCGCTGCACAGGCGCGAGCGCGGCATCAAGATCGCAGGTCTCGCTGGTGCGGAAGGTGGGGTCCCCGTTGTCGTCGGCGATGGTCGAAGGGCGGCGGCCCGCATCGATCAGCGCGATCAGCTCGGCGGCGAGCCCTTCGTCGACGAGTCGCCGGCACTGGAACAGTTCGGCATTTGGCGTGGGCACGCGCTGAATGCCGGGCTGGGCGATGAGGCGGGCCGAGATGGATTCGCTGATCGGCGTCATGACATGCCCCACGATAGTAGCCGTGCGCGCCAAGGCAAGAATTCGCGTCCGCGAAACAATGTTGCGTGTGCCTCCCCGCAAAACAGTTTTCGCTTCCCTTGAAAGGGTGATTGTGCAAGAGGCGCGCCTTCCTTGTCAGCACACTTGACGGTGCTTCTGCCTCGCGTAAGGCCGCGCTTCTCGCACGGGCTTGGCAGCGACCGGAACGGTGGTTTGTCGGCAGGGGCTTGTGGCGATCGTAGCTCAGTTGGTTAGAGCGCCGGTTTGTGGTACCGGAGGTCGCGGGTTCAAACCCCGTCGATCGCCCCATTTCTCCCCTGCTGCTGCCGTCTAGGACCGCGCCCCACAGGGGAGACGACATGACCGCATTTTGGGCCGAGCCCGATTTCGACGCGCACGAGCTGGTGCAGCTGGTCCACGACCGGGCAAGCGGGCTGACGGCGATCATTGCGGTGCATTCGACCCACATGGGCCCTGGTGCTGGCGGGACCCGTTTCTGGCATTACAGCGATCCTGCCGGCGCGATTCGTGATGCGCTGCGCCTGTCGCGGGGCATGAGCTACAAGAACGCGATGGCCGGCCTGCCGATGGGCGGCGGCAAGGCGGTGATCCTTGCCGACGAGCAGCGTATCAAGACCCCTGAAATGCTCGCCGCATTCGGTGACGCGGTCGAGGCTCTGAGTGGGCGCTATGTCACCGCCGAGGACGTCGGTATCAACGAAGCCGACATGGTCGCGGTGTCCAAGCGCACCGCCCACGTTTCCGGCCTGCCGGTAGCGGGTGAGGGCAGCGCGGGCGGCGATCCCGGCCCGTTCACGGCTTACGGCATCTATCTTGGCATCAAGGCTGCGGTACGCCAGAACCTGGGCCGCGATAGCTTGTCGGGCGTACATGTGGCGGTGCAGGGCACCGGTTCGGTCGGCGGCGGCGTTGCCAAGCTGCTGGCAAAGGACGGCGTGAAGCTGACACTTGCCGACATAAATGCCGAGCGGGCCGCGGCGTTGGCGAACGAACTCGGCGGCACGGCTGCTGCGTCGGACGCGATCATGGCGACACCCTGTGATGTCTTCAGCCCCAACGCGCTGGGCGCGATCCTCGACGACAGCGGCATCGCCGCGCTTGACTGCGCGATCGTTGCTGGCGGTGCGAATAACCAGCTTTCCCGCCCGGAAGACGGCGCCAAGCTTGCCGCGCGCGGCATCCTCTACGCGCCCGACTACGTGATCAACGCCGGAGGGATCATCTCGGTCGCGACCGAATATTTGGCGCGCCGCGCCGGCCGCACCGGCGACGTTGCCGAGGTCAATGCGCTGGTCGCACAGATTCCCGGGCGGCTCGAGTCGATATGGCAGGAAAGCGCGAACACCGGCGTAAGCGCCGATGTGGTCGCTGACCGCATGGCCCAAAAGCTCATCGGGCGCGGCTAAATGCAAAGGGCAGCAGCGGGAACAATTCCGCGCTCGGCCCATTTGCGCTCTTGTCGGGAACGGGTGTAAGACTACAAGCTCGGCCAGACGCGATCATCATGCACATCTACGCCAATCCAACCCGATTTTTGTCGCTCGCGAAGTGGCTGACCCCGCTCCTGTTCTGGAGCGGTCTGGTGCTGTCCATCGGCGCGGTGGCGTGGGGCCTGTTCATGGTCCCGCCCGACCGGTTGATGGGGGATACCGTGCGCATCCTGTTCATCCACGTGCCCGCCGCATGGCTCGGCATGGGCGGCTGGGGGGGAATCGCGATTTCCTCTGCCATGCTGCTGATCTGGAAGCACCCGCTCGCCGCCATCTCCGCGCGCGCGATTGCGGTGCCGGGCATGGTATTCTGCGCGATTTGCCTTGCCACCGGCTCGATCTGGGGCCGCCCGACGTGGGGCACCTGGTGGGAGTGGGATGGGCGGCTCACCTCGATGCTGGTGCTGCTGTTCCTCTACGCGGGCTACATCGCCCTGTCCGAAGCCACCGAGCGCGAAGGCTCGTCGAGCAAGAT
>JBBRUU010000081.1:0-12654 GCA_038247515.1 Sphingomonadales bacterium | reverse complement strand
CGGATGCCGACGCTTTCGAGGCTTTTGTCGCGGCGTTTGGCCAGCGCATCATTCTGCCCGTCCTCGTCAATCGACAGGGCCAGGCCGATGGAATGGCAGTTGAAATCGATGATCGCGCTGCCAACCACCGCGTGACGGGTGAATTTGTAGCGGCCCAGATCGGCATGGGCGAACTTCTCGGCCAGCGCCTTGTGCGCATCGGACGAATGGCGCCGCATCTCGCGCGCCTGTTCGTGCAGCGCATCGAGCCGTGTGTCCGAAATCTCCCAGCCGCGGCCCTTTTTCTTGAGCGCGGGGGCTTCGGCGGTCGCGGCCTCGGGGTTGAGGGCGAGAGTTTTACGGGTGGTCATTGATTGGTTGCGGCCTCTCTAAGAACGCTTAGTTCATCGCTAATGATTTCAGCTAGAATTGAAGCGTTCTGCATGGACGATTGTGCGACCATGAGCATGGCGTGATCTACTCCGTCACCTGATTGTGGCATGGCCAAATAGGTGAAAAGCACCTCTCCGAGATTAAACAGATTGTCCTCAACGTCGGACAACTGACCGAACCTGCGAACGTCGGGATCGGCTCCGTCAATGGTCATATATTCATCTCGGAGCTCCGAAATTCGGTCTGAAAGCTCGCCGATATCCGATGAGATTTCCTTGATGGATTCTCGATGGCTCACCCCACGCTCCCCTCAAGCGAAATCGCCAGCAGCTTTTGCGCTTCGACCGCGAACTCCATCGGCAACTGCCGCATCACGTCCTTGGCAAAGCCGTTGACGATCAGTGCCACGGCTTCCTCTTCGCCCAGCCCGCGCTGCATCGCGTAGAACAGCTGTTCGTCGCTGATCTTCGAGGTGGTCGCCTCGTGCTCGATCTGCGCGCTGGGGTTCTTGACCTCGATATAGGGCACGGTGTGCGCGCCGCACTGGTCGCCGAGCAGCAGGCTGTCGCACTGAGTGAAGTTGCGTACACCGCTGGCAGAAGCCCCGACGCGGACGAGGCCGCGGTATGTGTTCGACGATTTGCCCGCGCTGATGCCCTTGGAGATGATCGTAGAGCGGCTGTTCTTGCCGTTGTGGATCATCTTGGTGCCGGTGTCGGCCTGCTGGTAATTGTTGGTGACCGCGACCGAGTAGAACTCGCCCACGCTGTCTTCGCCGTTGAGCACGCAGGAGGGGTATTTCCACGTCACCGCAGAGCCGGTTTCGACTTGCGTCCACGAGACCTTGGAGCGGTCCCCCTGACACAGCGCGCGTTTGGTGACGAAGTTGTAGATCCCGCCCACCCCGTCCGCATTGCCGGGATACCAGTTCTGCACGGTCGAATACTTGATTTCGGCATCGTCCATCGCGACCAGTTCGACCACCGCGGCGTGGAGCTGGTTTTCATCGCGCATCGGCGCGGTGCAGCCTTCGAGGTAGCTGACGTAGCTGCCTTTCTCGGCAATGATCAGGGTGCGTTCGAATTGACCGGTGTTTTCGGCATTGATGCGGAAATAGGTACTGAGCTCCATCGGGCAGCGCACGCCCTCGGGAATGTACACAAATGTGCCATCGGAAAAGACCGCGCAGTTCAGCGCCGCAAAGTAATTGTCGCGCACCGGCACAATCCGGCCAAGCCACTTTTTCACCAACTCGGGATATTCGCGGATCGCTTCTGAGATCGAGAGGAAGATGACGCCGGCGCGCAGCAGTTCGGCGCGGAAGCTGGTTGCGACGCTGACGCTATCGAACACCGCATCCACCGCGACCTTCTTCGCGCCCTTCACCCCGGCCAGAACTTCCTGTTCGCCCAAGGGAATGCCCAGCTTGTCGTAGATGCGCTTGATCTCGGGATCGAGCTCATCGAGCGATCCGAGTTCGATCTTCTTCTTGGGCGCGGCGTAGTAATAGGCGTCCTGATAATCGATCTTCGGATAGCCGACCTTGGCCCAATCGGGTTCTTCCATCGTCTGCCACAAGCGAAAGGCCTTAAGCCGCCATTCGAGCATCCATTCAGGCTCGTTCTTCTTGCCCGAGATGAACCGTACCGTATCTTCGGTGAGGCCCTTTTCGGCAAATTCGGTCTCGATGTCCCACGACCAGCCATGCTCGTAATCGGCAGCCTTGGCAGCGGCCTCGCGAGCCTCAACGTCGGTTTCAGGCTTCTCCTGAAGGTCGATACGGTCGCTCATGCCAGGGTTTCCTCGCTAAGGGGGAGCGGACGAGCCGCCAATGGCCCGCGCAGCTGGGCAAGGCTGATGCCCGCCAGCGCGCTGCGCAGCGCGTCGTTGATAATCGGCCAATGCGTCTTCATATTGCATACGCCCTCGAAATCGCAGGGGGAGTGGTCTATGCAAGCGGTGAGCGCGATGCGCCCTTCGATCGCCTCAACGATGTCCGCGACCGTGATCGCCGCCGCCGGCCGCCCGAGCTGCAGGCCCCCATGCGCGCCGCGCACCGAGCGCAGGAGCCCGGCGGCCGTCAGTTTCGAGACCAGCTTCTGCACGGTCGGCACCGGCAAGCCGGTTTCCGCCGCCAGCTCCGCCGCGCTCACCCGGCCATCGCCGCAGTGAACAGCAGCTTGGCACATCGTGACGACGGCATAATCGGCAAGGTTGGACAGGCGCATTACGAGCGGTTCTCATTTCGGACCAGATTGGTCTGATTTGGAATTAGGACTAATTCGCTCGCATTACAACCGTGAAAGCGGGACTGGCGTAATCAGTCCGCAGGCTCACGCATGAAGGCGGCGCTGTGACCGTGGGCGTGCGGGTCGAGCAGGCCGCGCGCGAGGGTCGGAACCTGCAACTGCCGCGGTGTGCGCCCGGTGTAGCGGATCAGGTGCGCTTGGTCGAAATAGCTACCCATCATCTCGAGCCGCAGGGTCTCCGATTGGGCAGGGTGGGCTAGTAGCATCGCGGCGCGGATCGCACGGTGGCGCTTGAGCGCCTGCGCCGGCGGGACCCCGAAGAAGCGGCGCGCAATCCGTTGCAACTGGCGCGGCGAGACGGCGGCGGCGTCATGCAGGTCGGCGAGCGGCGGGTCGAAACCGCTCCCCAGCCACCGCGTGATGGCCTCGACCAGCGCGACATGGTCTGCGCGCAGGGCAAACGGGGCTTGGGCAATCACCGTGCCGAGGGCGGCGCACAGGTCTTCGGGCGCGGTGCGGCCAGCGGCGAGCGCTGCCATCGCCGCCTCGAGCGCGGCGATCTGCTCGGCGGTGGGCACTGCAGGAGCGGGAATCGGGCGATCATGCACCTCGTCGGCGGGGAGATTGGTGATCATCTGCCAACCCAGCGCCGTGCAGGAGGCCCCGACCAACAGTACGGGCCCTTCGTGCGCGCAGGCGGCGCTGCGCAATTGCGGCGCATTGAGCGCGACACCCGTGAGCGGTGCCGTGCGGCCTCCGGCATAGGTCAGCCGGACCTGCCCGCGCACCACCAGCACCAGCTGCGCCGGGTAGGCTGGAAGCACCTCGTCCACGCGCTCAACGTCGGTCTCGATGACGTAGAATGTGTTAACCGCCGCCGCGAGCGCTGGTGGCGGCGCGCGATCAAGCGATACTGAAACTGCAACCCCGCCTTCCCCACCAAGGGGCTCCCTGTTCTTTTCTGGTGCGACCCGTGGACGCAGCAGCGCCCGGTTCGAGCCTTTTGCGCAAGCGGTTACGGCTTGTCGAGAGGGGAGAGCGCGCGGCGTTCTGCCCACAAAAAAGGCGACGCATCCCGGGGGAGCGCCGCCTTGGCAAGTTGATGAACTCATTGCATTTCTGCTCCGAGCTCTTCGGGTCGCGTGTCTATCTCTACTTAGTGATTCGTCAGGGGGATTGTATGCAAGCGACAAGCCTCGCTGTCGGCGAGACGGCTCGACACGGGCGGCGGGCTGACATAGGCGCATGACCCATGCTGTTCCGCCTGCTCAAGCCCGCCCTTTTCGCCCTCGATTCCGAGACCGGCCATCGCCTTGCGATCCGTTCGCTCTCGTCGCTGCCGAGGCGCGCGCCTGCGCCTGCCGGGCCGCTGGCGATTGAAGTGGCGGGGCTCGCCTTTCCCAATCCGGTCGGTGTGGCGGCAGGGTTCGACAAGGATGCCGAGGTGCCCGATGCGCTGCTCGGGCTCGGCTTCGGTTTCACGGAAGTGGGCTCGATCACGCCTCTGCCGCAGGCTGGCAACCCCAAGCCGCGCCTGTTCCGGCTGGTCGAGGACGCCGCGGTGATCAACCGCATGGGGTTCAACAACGGCGGGGCCGAGGCGGCGCTTACGCGGCTTGAGGCACGCGCCGGCCGATCAGGGATGGTCGGAGTAAACATCGGCGCGAACAAGGACTCTGCTGACCGCATCGCTGACTATGCGGTGATGGCGCGGGCAATGGCGCCGGTCGCCAGCTACCTATGCGTCAATGTCTCCTCGCCCAACACGCCGGGCCTGCGCGCGCTCCAGGACGAGGGAGCGCTGACCGCGCTGATCGAGGCGGTGATCGCCGCGCGCGATGAAGCAGCGCTGACCACTCCGCCGCCCATCTTCCTCAAGGTCGCGCCCGACCTCGAGCCTGCCGACATCGACGCGATCGCCCGCATTGCGCTGGACAAGAAGCTGGGTGCGCTGGTGGTCTCGAACACCACTATTTCGCGCCCGACCTTGCAATCGCATCATTCGGGCGAGACCGGCGGCCTTTCGGGCGCGCCGCTGCGCAGCCTCGCCACCCAGCGCCTTCGCGATTTCCGCAAGGCGACGGGCGGCGCTGTCCCGCTGGTCGGCGTCGGCGGCATCGCCACCGCCGAGCACGCCTGGGAGCGTATCTGCGCAGGTGCGAGCCTTGTGCAGCTCTATTCGGCAATGGTCTACGAAGGCCCCGGCCTCGGCGCGCGGATCGTGCGCGGGCTCGAGACGCTAATGCGGCGCGATGGCTTTGCGAGCATTGCCCAAGCGGTGGGAAGCGAATAGCTACCTTGGCCATGCGCTTCTTATCAGCCTTGCTCGTCCCCTTCGCTCTCGCCCTCACTGGCTGTGTCAGCGCAGGAGACAACGCACTTATCGGCCCACCGCTTCCGGCCGAGGAATACACGCGTGGCTTCGTCGCCGCCGCTGTCAGCAGCGCTGATCCGCGCGCGACAGCGGCGGGCGAGGCGATCCTCGCGCAGGGCGGCTCTTCGGTTGATGCTGCCATTGCGGTGATGCTGGCGCTGACCGTGGTCGAACCGCAAAGCTCCGGCATCGGGGGTGGCGGGTTCATGGTGCGGGCCGATGGGACCGACGGCGCTCTGGTGACCTATGATGGGCGCGAAACTGCCCCTGCTTCCGCGACGCCGACCCGCTTTCTTGATGCAGAAGGCAAGGTGTTGGGCCGCGATCAGCGGGTACTCTCCGGTCTCAGCGTCGGGGTGCCCGGCAATGTCGCGCTGGCTGCCAAGGCGCACGCAGAATATGGCGCGCTGCCTTGGGCCAAGCTGTTCGACCCCGCCATAGCGCTAGCCAAAGACGGCTTCGTGATGAACCGGCGGCTCTACGAATCGCTCAAGGGCAACAAGGGCCGGGCCGACAAGTCCGCTTCCGCCAAGGCCGTGTTCTTCGGTGCAGATGGCGAGCCCCTGCCAGTCGGCGCGACAGTCAAAGTCGCGCAGCTTGCCGACACCTTCCGTGCGCTCGCGGCGCAAGGACCCGAGGCGCTCTACGGCAGACAGCCTGCCGCCGAGCTCGCCGCCTATGTTGCGGGAGCAACTCCTCAGGACGGGCGGATGACCGCGAACGACGTCACCGCTTACCTCCCCAAGGAGCGCGCGCCCGTCTGCGCCCGTTACCGCGTCTACCGTGTCTGCGGCATGGGTCCGCCGTCCTCGGGCGGAATCGCGGTCGTGCAGATGCTCGGCCAGCTTGAACGCTTCGACCTTGCGGCGATGGGCCCGGACAGCCCGCAGTTCTGGCACTTGTTCATCGAGAGCCAGCGCCTCGCCTATGCCGACCGCGAACTCTATGCGGGGGACGCTGATTTTGTTGCGGTGCCGGTCGCCGGGCTTGTCGATCCCGCCTATATCGCGAGCCGTTCGGCGCTGATTTCGGCCGATACGACCCTTGCCAAGGTTGAGGCTGGCGTGCCCCCCGGCGCGCCGCTCGCGCGCGGCGACGGGCCGGAGGAGCCGGAGAACGGCACGACGCATTTCTCTGTCGTGGACGTCAGGGGCAATGCCGTCAGCTACACCTCGACTATCGAGGGCGCCTTCGGATCGGGTCTGCACTGGGGCGGATTCTACCTTAACAACGAACTCACTGATTTCACCCTGACCTCGGAGGAGGATGGTAAGCCGGTCGCAAATCGGGTCGAGGGGGGTAAACGCCCGCGCTCCTCGATGGCGCCAACCATTGTGTTTGATGCGCAAGGCAAAGTCGTGCTGGTGATCGGCGCTGCCGGTGGCCCGACGATCCCAGTGACCGTGGCCCGCGCGATCATCGGCGTGCTCGATTTCCGACTTGGTGCCCAGGATGCCTTGGCCCTGCCCTTCGCAATGTCCTTCGGGGAGGCGGTGCTAATCGAGGAAGGCAGCGCGCTGGTGGCTATGCAGGGCGAACTTGCCGCACGCGGCCACGCTGCGCTCCGCATCGCCCCCGCGCCGATCAAGGCCAACGCGCTCGGGCGGCGGGCAGATGGCAGCTGGGAGGTTGCGACCGAGCCGCGCCTCATGAGCGTCGTCACGCCGTAAGCCACGACTCTGCAGGCGCGCGTATTGCGATGCTTGCCGCTACGGATTTGACCTTCTAATCTGCCGCCTTAATCGGGGCCGCGCCAGAACCCCGAACGAAAACTTGAAGGGATCAGGATCCGTTGCCAGTGCATTCCCCTAAATCGCCCCGTTCTGCCCGCAGGAACGCCAACCCTGCGGACCACCAGGTCCTGCAAGACATCGATAACGCGCAGACCCTCGTCGAGCTGTTCCTGAAGCGCGCGGACGAGAAGGGCAATGCGCCGTTTCTAGGCCACAAGTCGGGCGGGCAATGGGTGACGCAGAGCTGGCGCTCGGCGGCCGAACACGTGTGCCTGCTGGCCGAGAGTTTGCGCGGCCTTGGCCTCGAGGATGGCGACCGCGTCGCGCTCGTCTCGGAAAATCGCCCGGAGTGGTGCATCGCCGACCTCGCGATCATGGCTGCCGGGTGCATTACGGTGCCCACCTACACCACCAACACCCGCCGCGATCACGCGCACATTTTCGACAATTCGGGCGCGCGCGCGGTGTTCGTCTCGAACGAGAAACTGCTAGCTCCGCTGGTTGGTGCGATCGCGCAGACCGGCCTTGTCGAGCATGTCATCGGCATTGATGCGCTGAAGCCCCGCCAGACGGGGAGTTTTCAGTATCATGGCTGGGAGAGTGTCATCACCGGCGACGCAGCAGCAGCACGCGCAGCGGTGGACGAACGCATCGGGCGCATTGAACGGTCGGAGACCGCCTGCCTCATCTATACCAGCGGCACCGGCGGCGCCCCGCGCGGCGTGATGCAGCACCACGGCGCGATCCTGTGCAATGTCGCGGGCGCGGCCGAAGTGCTGCTCAGCGACTTCGGCCTCAAGGACGAGCGGTTCCTCTCGTTCCTGCCGCTCTCCCACGCCTACGAACACACTGGCGGGCAATACCTCCCCATCGGCGTGGGCGCGGAGATTTTCTATTCCGAAGGGCTCGAAAAGCTCGCCAGCAATATCGAGGAGACGCGCCCCACCCTCATGGTCGTCGTCCCGCGCCTGTTCGAGGTGCTGCGCACCCGGATCATGAAGCAGGTCGAAAAGCAGGGTAAAGTCGCGAACTTCATGATGGAAGCCGCGCTCAAGATCGCCGAGCACTCCAAGGAGGGCAAGAAGCGCCTGCGCGACAAGCCGCTCGATTATCTCGTCGAGAAGACCCTGCGCCCCAAGATCCGCCAGAAGTTCGGCGGCAGGATGAAGGCGATGGTCTCGGGCGGCGCGCCGCTCAATCCCGAGGTCGGCAATTTCTTCGACGCGATGGGCCTCACCATGCTGCAAGGCTACGGCCAGACCGAGGCTGGCCCAGTGATCAGCTGCAACCGCCCCAAGGTCGGCCTCAAGATGGACACCGTCGGCCCGGCGCTGCGCGGGGTCGAGGTTAGAATCGCCGAGGACGGCGAGATCCTCGTACGTGGCGAACTCGTCATGCACGGCTACTGGCGCAACGAGGCAGAGACCGCGCGCACGCTGAAGGCCGATCCGGCTGATCCGACCGGCTTGCCGTGGCTCCACACCGGCGACATTGGCCATATCGACAGTAAAGGCCGGATCGTCATCACCGACCGTAAGAAGGACATGATCGTCAACGACAAGGGCGACAATATCGCCCCCCAGAAGATCGAGGGGATGCTGACGCTCCAGCCAGAGATCGCGCAGGCGATGGTGACCGGCGACAAGCGGCCGTATGTGGTCGGCCTGATCGTGCCTGATGCCGAATGGGCGCTCGAATGGGCGCGGGCCAACGGCGAGAAGTTTGACCTGAAGGCGCTGCAGGAGCTCCCCGCCTTCAAGAACGCGCTGCGCGCCGCAGTTGACCGGACCAACGCCGATCTCTCGGTGATCGAGAAGGTTCGTCAGTTCACCTTCGCCGACGAGGCGTTCTCAATCGAGAACGAGGAAATGACCCCGTCGATGAAGATCCGCCGCCACAAGATCCGCGAGCGGTATCAGGCGCGGGTGGACGGGCTGTACCGGGGGTGAGGTCGTCACGCTGGCGGTACATCGCGCTTGCCGCCATCGTTATGCTTGCGTGGACGTCCTTCGTTATTGCGATGCCGCTGATCGGTATCGGAGGCCTCACGGTCGAGGGTACCGACGCCGAGGCCTTTGCCAAAGCCGCGCGCGCAGTTTCGCACGATCATAACGGCAATCTCGCGCTCGTATTGATCGAAGATGGCACAATCGCTCAAAGCCATGCCATGTCGATCGGCAAACCGGTTTCCGGCAACACGATGTTTCAGCTGGCATCGGTCAGCAAATGGGTCACGAGCTGGGGTGTAATGACGCTGGTTGAGGAAGGGCGAATCGATCTCGATGCGCCGGTGTCGCGCTATCTCAAGCGTTGGCAGTTGCCACCGGGGGAATACCCGGCCGCTCAGGTCACGGTGCGCCGCCTGCTCAGCCACACCGCTGGGTTGACCGACGACCTTGGCTACTGCGGATTTGCGCCCGGCACACCGATCGAGACGCTCGAAGCGTCGCTCACCAAAGCCGCTGATGCCTGCCCGCTGCGCATCGGCGCGGTGCAGGTCGGTGCAGTAGCCGGATCATGGCGCTATTCGGGCGGCGGCTTCACCCTGCTGCAACTCGTGATCGAGGAGGTGTCGGGCGAACCTTTTGCTGATTACATGCAGCGCGCCGTTCTCACGCCGCTGGGCATGTCGCGCTCGACCTTTCGGACCGGCGCGGAGGGTTACAGGGATATCGCCCAGTTCTTCAATAGCGATGGCAAGCCTGCGCCGCATAACCGTTACACCGCCGCAGCGGCGGCATCGCTTTACTCAAGCGCGAACGATATGGCGCGGTTTGCCGGGGCGCATTTGGCAGGGTCGCGCGGCGAAGTGCCGGGGCGCAGCGTGCTCTCGCCGCAATCGATTGAAGCGATAAGGACAACCGAATCCAGCTTACTGGGAACGCCCCATTGGGGGATGGGCGTACAGCTTTATGCGACGAGCGAACGCGGCGGCGCGATCTACGGACATGAAGGCGGCAACGTGCCGGCCGTCAACGCCTCGGTGCGGATCGAGGAATCGACCGGCGATGCCATCATCGCGCTGTCCACAGGTGGTTCCACCATCGCATCGAAGCTTGGTAGCGCCTGGACCCGGCAGCGGCGTGCGGGCGTAACGCCCGCGATGATCTATGGCGCAATGATGCGGCTGACCAACCCGTTTGAGGCTGTCGCCGCGTGGGGTTGGCTTTTGGGCGGGTGGGCCATGATCATCGCCGTGAGCGTGCTTGCCATCCGCCGTCAACGTTCGCCCCGCGTGGGCATCAGCGCCGTTCAATAAGGCGGTTCCTTCCGCTCCCGCTGCGCCTTAGCCGCAGCCGCCCACCACACCAGATCATCGGCAAACCTCGGGAACTGCTTTTCCAGCGTGTCGCCGCCACTACCTGTCGGCTGGCCCGCCTCGTCCAGCGTATCCAGTACCGGCCCGACCGCGATGGTGCTGGAGACCACCACCATCCCCATCTCGCCGAGAATGCCGCGCCATGCCAGCGCGGCGCGCACCCCTCCTGACCGCCCGGCGGAGTAGCTGGCGATCGCGGCAGGGCGCCAGAACCACTCTTCAAGGAAGTGATCGGTGAGGTTCTTGAGCCCCGGCTGCACGCTCCAGTTATATTCGCCGACCACGAACAGGAAAGCATCGGCAGTGCGGATCTTCTCCGCGAGCGCCTCCAGCGACTCGGGTGCCTCACCCTTGGGGTATTCCTTGTACATTCGGTCGAGCATCGGGAGGTCGAGGGCCTTGGCGTCGATCAGCTCCACGAGGCACCCGCGCGCTACAAGCTGGCGGACGCAGTAATCGGCGAGGCGGATGCCCTGCCGGTCGCGGCGGTAGGATCCGTAGAATACAAGGATGCGGTCGGACATGGATGATCTCCTTTCGCGCTACGATAGCCCGCGCGGGCCGCGCATGCTTGTTGATTCCCGGCGAGCCGTGCCTTTGCTGCGATACGAAAAATTCGGGGTGGCCGCAGGAGAGCGTGAACCCTAAACCCCTTCCATAATGACAGGGCTTAACGCGCTGACCGAGAAGGAAAAGCAGACGCTGCCGCTGATCCTGCGCGGGCACGACGCCAAGTCTGCCGCGCGCGAGCTTGCCCTGTCGGTGCACACCGTCAACGAGCGGCTGCGTGACGCGCGGCGCTTGCTTGCGGAAGAGACCCCCGAAAGCTCCCCCGAAATTCCTGCGGACAAGCCTTTGGGGGATGCGCCCGGGGCGGCTCCGGCGGCAGAGGGGATGACATCCGCCGCCCGGCGGTGGGCGTGGTTCGGTCTTGGACCCGGCCTTACCCTGCCAACCATAGGAGTGCTTGCCATGTCGCTGATCCTTGCCGCCCTGTTCCTCCCCGCCTCGCCCTTGTCGGTGCTTCCCGTCGCGGTTTCGAGCGGTGCTGCCGCCACCGCCGAACCGACAGAAGCCGCCGCCGCTCGCTCCGCCGAGGATTTCCTTACGCTCGTCGATGACCGCCACTGGGCCGAAAGCTACGCCCTCACCGGCGCTCAGTTCCGTGCGCTCAACACCTTGGAACGCTGGAGCGAGGTGTCCGAGCAGGTGCGCCCGCTGCTCGGCAAGCTGTTGACCCGCGATCTGGTCGCCAACGAATACGTCCCCGCCCCGCCCAAAGGCTACCAGCTGATCAAGTTCCGTTCGACCTATGCCAATGGGACCGTTAAGGTCGAGAGCTTGTCGCTCGCCTGGGAGAATGGTGCGTGGCGAGTGGTGGGAATCGTGATCGGTTGAGCTGTTTCAGTCGGCGCTGCGCCACTGGCGCCACAAGACTGTGCCCACGGCCAGTTCGGTGAGGGCGAGGCCGAGCGCCGCGGGCAGGGCCACCTGCTCCGGCGCGGCCAAGCCCGCCCCGCCCGCAGCGATGAAGGCGGCGCCGAGCAGGGCGAAGCGGTAGCCGCCGTACATCACGGGAAAGGTCAGGTAGCGCAGTCCCACGCCGACCGCGACGATCGGGATGGCAGCGAACGGCTCTGCGCCGAGCCTAAGCCATCCGATGTAGAAGCCCGCGAGTAGGACCGGGACGGTCGCCAGGGCGATCATTTCGAGCCGCTTTCCGGTGACCGCCGGGGATGCCTTGAAGACGAACTTCGTCGCGAGCTGCGCCACTGGGGCGATGGCCAGGCCGCAGAAAAACAAGGCGAAAAACGCCGGGCGTGGGCCCGCTGCGAGGAAGAAGAGGGCGCTCACCAACCAAGCGAGGCCCGACACCATTACCCCCGCCCCGCCATTGACATGCGCGCGCCTCAGGTCCTCCTGCGCTTCGGTCAAAGCCATGCTGTCGCCCCCGTACTCAGCCCGTCAATACATATGCTGGCCGCCGTTGATGCTCATCGTCGATCCGGTCATAAAACCGCCGCGTTCGCTTGTCAAAAACGCCACCCCCCGGGCGATTTCCTCAGCCATGCCGAGGCGGCCGACGGGGATCTTGGCGACGATTTTCTCAAGTACCGCAGGCGGCACGGCGGCCACCATGTCGGTGTCGATATAGCCGGGAGCGATCGCGTTCACCGTCACCCCGAACTTCGCCCCTTCCTGCGCCAAGGCCTTGGTAAAGCCATGAATTCCGCTCTTGGCCGCCGCATAATTGACCTGCCCGTATTGCCCTGCCTGGCCGTTGATCGAGCCGATGTTGACGATCCGGCCCCAGCCCCTTTCGCGCATCCCGGGGAAGGTCGCCTTGGCCATGTTGAAGCACCCGCCGAGGTTGATCCGCATGACGTCGTTCCAGTCCTCGAAACTCATCTTGTGCAAGGTCCCGTCGCGGGTGACGCCGGCGTTGTTGACGACGATGTCGACCGGGCCGTGATCGGCCGCGACGCGGGCGCAGCCTTCGAGGGTCGCCTCGTGGTCGCCGACGTCCCATCTGTAGGCAGGGATGCCCGTTTCCGCCGTGAAGGCCCGGGCCTTTTCCTCATTGCCGGCGTAATTGGCGATGACCGT
>JBBRUU010000080.1:0-12675 GCA_038247515.1 Sphingomonadales bacterium | reverse complement strand
GGGCCAACCGGCTGGTGTGCGAGGCGGCGGACCGCGCGATGCAGGTCCACGGCGGCATCGGCTATTCGCGCCACAAGCCGTTCGAACACATCTACCGCCACCACCGCCGCTACCGGATCACCGAGGGCAGCGAGGAGATCCAGATGCGCAAGGTGGGGGCTTATCTGTTCGGCTATCTGGGCCCGAAGCGGGGGATGTACGGGTGACGTTCGGCTAATCGAATTCGGGCTCGGGAACGAATGTTTCGTCACCCCGAGCCACGAAGTACAGGCCGGTGCCAAACACGATCAAGCCGCCCAGCAAGGCGAACGCCCCCCAGCGATCGACTCCTCGTCAAGCAGGGTCAGGCCGCAATGCCGACATCCCGTGCTTATTGACGACTTTTTGACGATCCAGCCCAAGCAGCAAGGCCATCAGCACAGGCATCTGGAATAATCCGCCGAGCGGTTTAAGATTGCTGCACAACACCGAGGGAAAATTTCATATGCGCTATATCGCCGCCGCCCTGCTCGCCGGGGCCGCCTGCCTTTCCGCCCCGCTTGCCGCCGCGCCCAAGGCCAAGGACGCCAAGGCCGAGGAGAAGTGGAGCGTCGAGGCGCCCAAAGGCGCGGTGATCAAGCAGGTTGCGATCAAGACCGACGAGGGCACCTGGATGGATGTCGACGTCGCGCCGGACGGCAAGACGGTCGCCTTCACCCTGCTCGGCGACATCTACACCATGCCGATTGCCGGCGGGACGCCCAAGCGCATTTCCGAAGGCCTGTCGTGGGACATACAGCCGCGTTTCTCTCCCGATGGCACGCGCATCGCCTTCACTTCAGACCGCGGCGGCGGGGACAATATCTGGGTGATGAACTCCGACGGCAGCGACAAGCGGCAGGTCACCAAGGAGGATTTCCGCCTCCTCAATCAGCCGAGCTGGTCGCCCGACGGGCGGTTCATTGCGGCCAAGAAGCACTTCACCACCGAACGCAGCGCCGGGACGGGCGAGATCTGGCTCTACCACGTCTCGGGCGGCGGCGGGGTGCAGGTGGTCGAGCGCGCCAACGAGAAGCTCCAGAAGGAGCTCGGCGAGCCGATCTTCGCGCCCGATGGCAGCGCCATCTACTACACCCGCAACACCACGCCGGGGAACACCTTCGAATATGCGCAGGATTCGCAGGCCGGGATCTTCGCCATAGAGCGCCATGATCTGGCCACCGGCGAGGTCACCACGGCGGTCAGCGGCTATGGCGGCGCAGTGCGCCCCGCCCCCTCGCCCGATGGCAAGTCGATCGCCTTCGTGCGCCGCGAGCGTGACCAGACCCAATTGTGGGTCAAGGACATCGCCAGCGGGCGCGAGCAGATGGTCTACGGCAAGCTCGATCTCGACGTGCAGGAAACCTGGGCGGTTACCGGGGTCTATCCCAACATCGACTGGCTGCCGGATTCTAGCGCGCTGGTGTTCTGGGCGGGCGGCAAGCTCAACCGGGTGAATGCGCAAGGCACCGGGCACGGCGTGATCCCCTTCGCGATCAATGACACGCGCGGGGTGGCCGATGCGCCGCACCCGGTGATCGATGTCGCGCCCGAGAGCTTCACCACCACCATGCCGCGCTTCGCAACGCTTGTCCCCGATGGCAGCCGCGTGGTGTTCGAAAGCCTCGGGCGGCTTTATACCAAGTCTACCAAGGGCAAGGATCTGCCGCGCCCGCTGACCGGCGATAGCGCCGACGTGCTTGAAGCCTTCCCCGCGTTCAGCCTTGACGGCGCGCGGCTCGCCTATGTGCGCTGGAACGACGCCAAGCTGGGCGAGGTCGTGGTCGCCGATGCGAACGGCCAGAACCGCCGCGTGCTGACCGGGCCGGGGCATTTCGGCAACCTTGCCTTCTCGCCCGATGGCACGATGCTCGCTTTCGAGAAGCGTGAAGGCGGGTACCTGACCGCGCCCGATTTCTCGCAGAACCCGGGCATCTACGTGATGCCCACGGATGGCTCGGGCGAGCCCAAGCTCGTCACCCGCGACGGGGCGAACCCGCAGTGGGGGACCGCCGGCGACCGCCTGTTCATGGTCGGCCGTGACGGCGGCAAGTTGGCGCTGATGTCGACCGACCTCCACGGCGAGGCCAAGCGGACCCACGCGACGGGCGATCTCGCCAACGACCTGCGCATCTCGCCCGATGGCCGCACCATCGCGTTCCGCCAGAACTACGAGGTGTTCGCCATGCCGCTGGTCCCCGGCGGCAAGCCGGTCGATGTCAGCGAGACGGGCGGTTTGCTGCCCGTCACCAAGGTCAGCACCGGGGGCGCGGATTATCTCGGCTGGGCGAATGGCGGCGAGACGCTGTTCTGGTCGATCGGCCCGAGCCTGCAGAGCGCTAGCGTGTCGCAATTCTTCGCCGCCGCGCCCAAGGCGGATGGCGACAAGACGGCAGCAGCCTATACCCCGCCCACCAGCGGCATTCCGTTGGGCGTGACGGTGCAGAACTCCAAGCCTTCGGGCGTCACGGTCATCACCGGCGCGCGGGTGCTGACCATGCGCGCAGGGTTGGGCGCAGATGATGCAGGCGTCATCGAAAATGGCCTGATCGTGATCGAGGGCGACCGCATCACCGGGGTCTATGATGCGACCACGGTGCGCATCAAACTGCCGGGCGACGCGCGGAGGATCGATGCCAGCGGCAAGACCATCATGCCTGGCCTCGTCGATGCCCACGCGCACGGTGCATACGGGGTCGGCGATCTTATCCCGCAGCAGAATTGGGCGCTGCTCCAGGACCTCGCGATGGGGACGACTACGGTCCACAACCCGTCCAGCCAGGCGAGCACTGTCTTTGCGGCAGCCGAACGCCAGCGCGCCGGGCTTACCTTGGGCCCGCGCATCTTCTCGACCGGTGAGATCATCTACGGTGCCAAGGCGCCCGCTGTCTTCGCCCGGATCGACAGCTACGACGACGCGCTTGCCCACGTGCGCCGGATCAAGGCGCAGGGCGGTATCTCGGTGAAAAACTACAACCAGCCGCGCCGCGAGCAGCGCCAGATGGTCGTGCGCGCCGCGGCGGCCGAAAACATGCTGGTGGTCGCCGAGGGCGGCTCGCTGTTCGGGATGGACATGAACATTGCCGCCGACGGTAATTCGACGCTCGAACACAATGTGCCGGTCGACGTGATGTACGAGGATGTGCTGCAGTTCTTCAGCAAGTCAGGCACCAATTACACGCCCACGCTGGTGGTGACCTATGGCGGTCTGGCGGGCGATCCCTATTGGCGGCAGGCGACCAACGTCTGGGAAAACCCGCTGATGGTGCACACCCCGCCCAAGATGCTGCTTGCCGATAATGGCCGCCGGGTGAAGGCACCTGAATGGGCCTATGTCGACGATAATAGTGCCCGCGAAGCGAGGAAGCTCGCCCAGCGCGGCGTCAAGGTCAGCATCGGCGCGCACGGCCAACAGGCCGGCGTGGGCGCGCATTGGGAGCTGTGGAGCTTCGTGCGCGGCGGGATGACCCCGGTCGAGGCGCTGAAGGCGGGTACGATCGTCCCCGCGCAGTCGCTTGGCATGGCCAAGGACATCGGCAGCATCGAGGTCGGCAAGCTCGCCGACCTCGTGATCCTCAGCGACGACCCCTCCAAGGACATCGCCAACTCGGACAACATCGAGAAGGTGATGCTCGGGGGGCGGCTGTATGATGCCAAGACCATGAACGAGGTCGGCACCGGCACGGCGACCCGTCGCAGCTACTGGTGGGAGGCCGAAGGCGGAGACGGCGCGGCGGGATCGCAGCGCACCACCAACGAAGGCCGCGGCCATGCGGACGGGGATGCGGGCTAAGCGGCCCTAATCGCTTCCATCCAGCAGCGCGCGAAGGTCCTTCAGGGCCTTGGCGCGCAGCTGGTGGACGCGCGGCACGCTGACTTCGAGCACGGCGGCGATTTCAGTGAGGTTCAATTCCTCGACGAAAAACAGCTGGAGTACCAGCTTCAGCCGGTCGGGCAGCGCGATCATCGCCTTCAGCAGCCGCTCGCGGTCTTCCGCCGCGCACAGCGCCTCGAAAGGGTCGGGATCGTCGCTGGCAAAGGCGAGGCTGGTCTCGTCATAGGCCTCGTCCATCGGAGTGAGCTTCACGCCCGAGGCCTCGATCGCCAGTAGCTCGGTATCATTCAGGTCGAGCGCGCGGGCGAGTTCCCCGCGGCTCGGCTCGCGGCCCAATGATCCGCGCAAGGCGGCGAGCGCCCGTTCGTAGGCGGCGCGTTTGCTGCGCGCGGTGCGGCTGGTGTGGGCGACGCGGCGCACCTCGTCGAGCATTGCGCCGCGCACGCGGATCTTGGCATAGGCGGCAAAGCCGTCCTCGGTCGGCCCACAATGGCGCTGCGCGCATTCGGTCAGCGCAAGGATGCCGACCTGCACCAGATCCTCGATCTCCAGCCCCTCGCGCCCGCGCCCGTTGATGAGCCATGCGGTGCGGCGCACCAGCGGGAGGAAGCGGCGCACACGGTTGTGGACCTCGGCGCGGCCAAGGGAATAAGCCGCCGAATGGGGCGCGCCATAGGATGCGGCATAGGACTGGGCGAGCGAATTGAAGCCGGCATTATCGTGCTTCATGCCGCCAACCCCTCAGGATATGGCGCGGCAAGCGCGGGGGCGTCATCGGGCGCGGCTCCGATCACGCCCCCGATCAGACCAACCACCGCGATCGGCTGTGCGGCGGGCAGTTCCGCGATCGAGAGGACAAGGCAGCGCGGGCTGCGGGCCTTGAGCAGTGCGGCAAGCGCACGGCGCGCGGGCGGTTGGACGATCAGCGCAATCGGGCCTCCCTCGGCATCGGCGATCCGCCCCGCCTCGCGCACGATCATGCTGCCACAATCGGGCTCGATCAGCGGATGGCCGGTCGCAGGATCGAACAATCCGCCGAGGATCGCGCTCTCGAGCCCCGCGTCGAGCGTCACCACCTTTAAGGGCTCGCCCGGCGCGGCGATGCGGGCGACAAGCCGCGCGGCCATGTCGGCGCGCACGGCGTCGATCACCGCGTCGAAATCGGAGGTCTTCTGCAAGGCCAGCGCGAGGCTGGTGAACAGCGGCTGGGGGTGGGCAAGCCCGATCCCGTCGGCGATCAGCGCGCGTAAGGTGCGGGTCAGCGCGGCGAGCGGTAGCGGGTCTGGGTGGACCGCCTCGACCAGCGCGGGCGAGCGGGCCTTCAGCCCATCGACCCACTCGCGCACTTCGTCGGGCCCGAGCAGCTGGTGCGCTTCGGCGAGCAGTGCCTGGTTGGCGTGGGTGGCGATCACTGAGGCCGGATCGACCACGAGGAAGCCTTCGGACACGGCATGGTCTCGGGCAGACGCGGCGATCCACAGCGCGGGGCAATCGAAGCTGGGGTCGCGGGCCGGCTCGCCGGTCAGGCCCCATTGGGAATAGGGGCCGGGGCGCACGTCGCCCGCATCGATGGCGAGCAGCTTGCCGGGCCGCACGGACCCGCGGGCGATGCTCACCCCGCCCATCATCACGGCGTAATCCTGCGCCGGTAGATCGAGCGAATCCCGGATACGGAACTGCGGCAGGACAAAGCCGAGATCGCGCGACAATTGCTTGCGGATGCCGGTGATGCGGGTGACCAAGGGCGCGCCCTGCTGGGCATCAACGAGGCCGACGAGGCCGTAACCCAATTCGAGCGTCACCAGCGTTGCATCTGCGACATCGGCGAGGGCGATGTGGTCGGGAGAGACGTCGTCCTCCGGGTCAGCTAACGGCGCAGGCGCGGCGGCGCGCTTCTTGAGGTGCCACCAGATCACAGCGGCGATCCCCGCGCCGGGCAGGAAGAACAGCTGCGGCATGGCGGGAACGACACCGACCGCGCCGAGGATCAGTGCCACCGGCAGCCACCCGCGCGGGTCGGCGAACTGGCCGCCGATCTGGCCTGCAAGGTCGCGGGTGTCGGAAACGCGGGTGACGATCGAGGCAGCGGCGATCGAGAGCAGCAGCGAAGGCACCTGCGCCACCAGCGCATCGCCCACTGCAAGCGTAACATAGGCCTCGCCCGCTTCGGTTGCCGATAGGCCGTGGCTGATCATGCCGATCGCGAAACCGGCGATGATGTTGACCCCGAGGATCAAGAGCGCGGCGATCGCGTCGCCTTTCACGAACTTCGAGGCACCGTCCATCGAGCCGTAGAAATCGGCCTCGATGGTCACCTCGCGGCGGCGCTCGCGCGCTTCGTCGGCGGTGACGAGCCCTGCGGCGATATCGGCGTCGATCGCCATCTGCTTGCCCGGCAGCGCATCGAGCACGAAGCGCGCGGAGACTTCGGACACGCGGCCCGCGCCCTTGGTGATGACGATCATGTTGATGATCATCAGGATCGCGAAGACGAACAGGCCAACCACAAAATTGCCGCCCACGAGGAACGCCGCGAAGCTTTCGATCACGTGGCCTGCCGCAGCCCCGCCCTCGTGGCCGTGGACCAGTACGACGCGGGTCGAGGCGACGTTCAAGGCGAGCCGCAACAGGGTCGCAAACAGCAGCACGCTGGGGAAGGACGAAAAATCGATCGGACGCTGCGCGTTCAGCGCAACCATCAGCACCGCGATCGAGATCGCGATGTTGAATACGAAGAAGATATCGAGCAGCAGCGCCGGGATCGGCAGCACCATCAGCGCCAGCAGCGCGAAGATGCCGGCTGGCAGGGCCACGGATGCGGAGGCTTTGCCTAGCCGGGCTAGGGGGTTGGTGGCAGCAGCGGTTGGCGTCACAGGCCGAGCGCCCTGAGCCGGTCATAGGCGCGGCGCACCTGCGGCGGCGCGGCGGCGGGATCGGTACCGAAGGTCGCGCCGAGGATCTGCGAAATTGGCGGTCTCTTGGCCGGACGCGCGGGCCGGAAAGTGGCTCCGGACGGCGTGCCCTGCGTCAGCGCGGGCGGCATGCCGGGGCCGAAAACTGCCTCGTCGGCGACAAGATACGGGGCGGGGGTGAAGCTGGTACCGTAGCCGGGCGGCGTGCTGTAATCGGCGCGGGCGAAGCGCACGACTTTGCCGTCACTCACCCGGTCGAGCGCGCGGTCGAGCTTGCCGCCGATCACGTCCATCACCTGCGCCAAGCTGCGGGCCGAGCCGTCGGGCGCGTAGAAGATCGCGCGGTTTGCGGCGGCAGGCCGGGCGAACAGCGCCGCGGCGTGCTGCGCCGGGTCGGCCTGCAGCTCGGACAGGAACCGTCCCGCACCGCCGGCTCCAAGGAAATGCGCAAGGTAAAGCTCGGCATGGCTCGGCTGGCGGCCGAGGATCGGCATAAGGTGCGCGCGGTTGTCCTCGGCAAGGCCCGCCGCCATGAAGGACGCGACCTGCGGATCGCCCCGCAGCGCAAGGATCGCCTCGCGCTGCGCCGGATCGGCGACCCACGCGCTGCCCGAGGCAGTGACATCGATCTGTTCGGCAAGCGCGCCTAGGCCGAAGCGGTGCCCGTGCTTCTTCATCGTGCCGAGCCAGGTGCTCTCGATGAACTGGTAGAGCCCCGTGGCGCTCGAGGTCGCGGCGCGGGCGGCCGGGTCCATCGCGGATTCAACCTCGGCCTGTGCGAGGAGGTAATTGAAATCGACGCTGGTGCGTTCGGCGGCGCTGGCGATCGCGGCCTCGACCGGATTGGAAGACGTCGCGGTCGAGGAGATCTGGCGCGCGGCGGGCAAGGCGCGCCCTTCCATCACATCGCGCGCTGCGGCATGGGTGCGCGCGGCGGTCTCGAACCCGGTCCGGATTGTGCCTGCAGGCAGGGCCTGAAAGGGGAAAGGCTGGCTCACGCGTCCTCCGCCTGATCGTCGGCGCCGCGGGATGCGGACGCTTCGTCGAGGGAGATTGAGCAAGCGGCGTGCCAGATGCGGCGCGGCTCGGCTCAGTAAGACTACCTAGGCGCGAACCGGGACGTAGCTGGCGCGCGGCATCCGGCGCTGGCCGCCCAGCGCCTCGATCCGCGCAGAGACATTGGCGGCCAGAAGGTTGCGCACCCGGCGGTTGACCTCGTTGAGCTGACGCGCAGTCTCGGCGAGGCTGCGGGCCTCGCCATCGAGGAGCCCCTGCGGGCTGATCTCCGCGAGAGCGTCGCACAGCGACTCTTTGTCTTGCGCCGCACCGATCAGGCTGTCGGCATCGAGCGCGGCAAGCGCCTGCCTCTCACGCTCGAGAACGGCAATCATCTGCCGCAGGTTGATCGCAAGCGGGGTGATGATCGGGGCCGGGGCGGGTAGGTATGGGGGGATGAGCGTTTCGGCCACCGGCTCAGCTCCGCTCGGGGATGGAGGGGCTGACCTGCGCCGCGATCATCGCATCGATGATTTTGACCGGCACCAGCGGGTACGAGCCGTCGGCCAGCGCTTTACGGATTTGGGCGACGCGCTCGGCATCGACCGGCGGGGTGGCGGCGGCGCTCGCGGCGGTGACTTCGAGGCTGATGCCTGAAGACGACGGCGTTGCGGCGGGGCTGGCCGGTGCGGCGGTCGCACCGCGCGCTTCGATCTGCGCGCGGTCGCCAGCGGTTACGGCGCGCGCTGCGCCGACGCCCGACAGTTTGCTCAGTTCGACAGAGGGCATTGGATGGTATCCTTCGATCAGGTTCCTGCGAGCGAGAACGGCGCTGTTGAGGCGGGTTTAAGAGGCCGGGACCACGGCGAGGCCGGGCCGCTCGATCTGCGCGCGCAGGCCTTCCGCCTTGCGGTTGGTGCGTACGAAGATCCAGTCGCCGACCGCGCCATTTTCCATCGCTTCGCCCTGCTGCTGGACGCTGAAACCGCGCCCGCGCACAACGACGGTGAGCGCGTCCCCGCGCTTTACAGCCGGCAAGGCGCGCTGGGTCGCGGTGCCAGTGCCTTGCGCGGGGACGATAGCGACGAAGATCCGCCAGCTCGTCGGCCCCGGACATTCGACCTGTACCGCAGTGCGCGCCGGGCTGTGCCAGCTCACCGCGAGCGACCCGCCGCAGGGGGCGAGCTGGAGCCGGGGATCGGAAGGCGCGCGAGCGCCGCCGGGCGCGCCGGGTGCGGCGCCGGTGAACGCGGCCACCGCACGGTCGATCATCGCCGGATCGGTCGGGCCACTTGCTTCGGCGGCAGGGTCGCACAGCGGCAACAGAATCGGCAGCGCCAGCGGGGCAAGCCGCCAGCCGTGCATCGGGGTCGAAGTACTTACCATGATTGCGAAGGCTCCTTGTCATGCGCCACGTGTCCGGCGGCAGTCATCTTGGCGGAACCCGAGCAAGTGCCATGCCAGCGCCTCCTTACGCAGTAACCCTTGGTCGGCGTGCGGGGCGGAATTATGCATGGGTTGCTAGAGCCGAGGTCACCTCTCACTCTCACTCGTCTGCCTCCCCCTATGCCTTTCCCGACCGGTTACCTTTCCCGTTCCAACCGCGCCTCCGCACAGGCCGCTGCCGGATCTTCCGAGCCGCCCCCGGCCGGGAGCCTTGCGCACGAGGCACGCCGCGCACTGCTTGCCAAGATCGGCGAGTTCGTTACCCGTCACGATCTGGCGGTGTCCGCCCAGAACCTTGCAACCGTATACGGCGCGCTATCGGGGACGCAGCCGGAACTCGCCGCCGCGCTGGTGCAGCGCGAGGTCTCGGGCGATCCGATCGACCAGCGCTGGCTCGACACGCTCGCCCGGCTCGATGCCGACGGACACAGCCGGATCGCCGCGCTCGAGACGCTCTCCGACAAGCTCGAATATGCGCTGATGCGCTTCGCCCAGACCGCGCGTGCGGCGCAGTCCGAAACCAGCGACCATCGCGGGGTCATCGGCGTGCAGCTCGAAACGCTGGCAGGGCCCAAGGGGCTCGATCGGGTGCTCGACCTGTCGCGCGCGATGCTCGCGCGGGTCGAGCAGGTCGAGGCGGCGATGGCGCGCAGCGAGGCCGAGACCGAGCAGCTGCGCGACAGCCTCGCCAAGGCGCGGATCGAGGCGGATGTCGATCACCTCACCCGCCTCCCCAACCGCCGCGCCTTCGAACGCCGGCTGATCTCAGCCACGCTGGCGGCGCGCGAGCGCGGCGAGCCGCTGAGCCTCGCCTTCGTCGATGTCGATCACTTCAAGCAGGTCAACGACACTCACGGCCAAGCCGCGGGCGACCGGGTGCTATGCGCGCTGGCCGCGAGCCTCAGCGAGGGGGCGGGCGATGCCTGCTTCGTCGCACGGCATGGCGGCGAGGAGTTCGTGCTATTGTTCCACGGCCTCGCCAAACAAGGCGCGCTCGGACGGCTCGACGCGATTCGCCGCGCGCAGGCTTCGCGGATCCTCATGAACCGCGACACCGGTCAGCCGTTCGGGAAGATCACCTTCTCGGCCGGCGTTGCCGAAGTAACCGAGGATACCGACATTCGCAGCGGCCTCGCCCGCGCCGACGCCGCGCTCTACCGCGCCAAACAGCAAGGCCGCAACCGGATCGAACTGGGCTGAAGTCGGCCGAGGGCTAAGGGTGTGGACTCAGGGCGCGGGGCCGGGCGCGCCGCCCCCGATCACCGCGTCATAGGCGAGGCTGGCGTAGATATCCTCCGTCTCCCCCATAGCGATGATGGTACGCACCCGCGCGCCGTTTGCCCGCGCTTCGGTCGCAAGCGCCTCGGCATGTGACCAGGCGGCTGTCTCGCCAGCTGCGCGATGCGTGGCGAAGATCGTCAGCGTGGCGCGCGGATCGGGTTGCTGCGCCGCCAGCCACGCAGCCAGCCCCGGCCCGCCCGGCACCGCCCGGTAAAGCGCCTGCGCCGGAGCCACCTCCGGCCGCGGAAAGCCCTGCACGTCGGCCTCGCGCGCTTCGCGGTCGGCGAGACGCTTGCCGCTCTCTGCCTCGGCTGCGGGGAGCGCGGAAAGAGTCAGCAGGAACAGGACCAACGCGAGGTCGGCGAGGATGAGCTGCCAGCCATGCCCCCCGCGCGCAGGCGTGATGCCGTGCGTCATGCGACTCCCCTGAGATGCGCGCGGCGGCCCTGCGCGCCCGGATCGGCGCGCTCGATCTGCGCGGTGAACCATTCGGCCAGCGCCTCGCGCTCGCGCTCGTCATTATTGCCGCGCCGCTCGATCGCGCCGGCGAGCGGGTAGCACACCAGATGTGCGATCAGCGCGCCGTAAAGCGAGGTCAGCACCGCGGTCGAGATCGCGGCCATGATCGTGGTGGTGGTGGTCGCGTCGGGATGAGGGGTGAGCTGGGTGAAGCCATAGAGCGTGCCGATCAGGCCAAACACCGGAGCGAGCTCGCCCGCCCAGCCGAACACCTGCGCCGCGCTGACCCGCCGCGCCTCGTCGAGCGCGCGTTCCGAGCGGCGGGAATGGCCGAGCGCTTCGAGCGTGCCGTGGCGCAGATAGGTCTCGAGCATCATTCCGAGTGCGCGGTCGGGCGGCAGCGCCGGGTCGGCACGGCGGTGGCCGTCGCGCTCCACCGCGCTTACCGCCAGCGCGAGGGCGCGCCGGTTGGCGTCGTGCTGGAAGCCGCGCTTTAACAACCGTCCCGCCGCGCGAAGGGCTGCGCCGAAGTCCTGCCATCCGCAGCGCGCGACCGTGGCAAGCACCGTCCCGGCGACCACGATCCCCAGGGCACCGAGGTCGAACAAGGCTGAGAAACTTTGCGACATGGCGGATCCCCCGATTGTTTCTGACAGAGGCAAGAACGACCGGGGCACGCGCCGATTAAGCCTAGGGGATAACCCGGCACAGGCTTGCCCGCGCCGCCGCGCCGCCCGGCAAAAGCCTGCCGCCCAACTGTGTCCGCCACCTCGGTGTGCCTGCATTACGCCGTTTGGCACGCTTCCTGCTGAATGAGCGGCGACCCCGCGGGCCCGCCCGCTGCTGTAAGGAGGCTTCCGGCGTGAACGAGCGACTTTTCGGTATCCACGGCGCCGCGCTCACCCTGCGTTCCGAACGCATGGGGGTGATCGCGTCGAACATCGCCAATGCCGCAACCCCCGGCTTCAAGGCGCGCGACATCGACTTCAACGCCGCGCTCGACGCGCGGCTGGCGCGGGCGCGGGGCGTGAGCACCGCTAACCCGGGGACCAACTCGAACGCCGGCATGGTGTGGCGCAGCCCGACCATGCCCTCGATGGACGGCAACACGGTCGAACTGAACCGCGAGCAGGTCGCCTTCGCCGAAAACGCCGTAGCCTATTCCGCCACGCTCAGCTTCGTGCAGGGCCGGGTGGGCACCATCACCCGCGCGCTGAAGGGCGAGTGACCATGCCCGAACGCGCCCCCACCACGCTGTTCTCGCTGACCACCCGCGCGATGAGCGCGCAGATGGTGCGGATGAACGCGGCGACCTCGAACCTCGCCAACGCCGGCTCCGTCTCCTCCACCGAGGAAGGCGCCTATCGCCCGATCCGCGCTGTGTTCGCGGTCGAGCTCGACCGGGCCTCGGGCCTGGCCGGGGTAACCACCAGCGGCCTCGTGCGCGCCGAAACCGCAGCCACCAAGCGCTTCGACCCCAGCCACCCGCTCGCCGACAAGGACGGCAACATCTGGGAGGCCCCCGTCGATGAGACCGCCGAGATGGTCGAAATTATGGAAAGCGCCCGCCAGTACCAGAACTTGGTCCAGGCGCTCCAGACCGCCAAGCAGCTGATGCTCGAAACCCTGAGGAGCCAATGATGGACAGCCCCGCAATTACCCCCGCCGCCCAGACGACCCTTGACCGCCTCAACCAGCCCTCGCGGCTGAAGGGCGCCGCCCAGTCGC
>JBBRUU010000079.1:0-12717 GCA_038247515.1 Sphingomonadales bacterium | reverse complement strand
TATCAGCTGCACCGCGATCACCAGAAAACGTTCAGCCGCACTGGGCTTGGCGATCTCGATGAAGGTCATCAAATGCATCCGCTCGTTCTCGGCTTCATCTAGCAACGTGCGTATCCAGCCTTCATCATCGCGCATCGTGCGCAGCGCATTGAGGTGCTGCAACAGCCCGCCCACCATGCCCGGCACCGCCGCCACTGTTTCCAAGATCACGGCGCGGTGGCCGTACCGACTGGCAAAAAACCCATCGGCGAAAAACCGCAGTAATTTGACGAAAGCGAACGCCGCCTTGTCGCTGCCAGACTGCGGCGCAACATGGGTCTCAATTATTACGTCGGGATTCATCTGACGGATAAGCGGGCGAGCATCGAACGGTTTCATGGGGCACCTTTGTTAGCGCTCTCGAATTAGACATCCCGCAGCCGGATTACCCGCGAATAGGCGACATCATTTGTGCTGAAAAATGCAACGATCAAAAGGCGAGGCTTTCGGCTACCGCCGCGCTTACGGTCTTGCCCTGATGCATGTTCAGCACGGGGTTAGAAGCGGGCCGTCCTCGCACGCCTCGGGTCCCTTGTTCGCCAGCGCCAGGCCGAACGGCCGGGTGGCATTGTTGAGCGCATGGCTCGGCGTCAACGGCACCGCGCCGGGCATATTGGCGACGCAGTAATGGATGATCCTATCGACCTCGTAAGTCGTGTTTTCGTGGTTGGTCACGCGCTAGACCCCGGCTAGACCCCCTTTCAGGTCTGCCTTGCTTGTGTTTCATGTGAAACATTCGCGGCGCGGCGCAAATCCCGCTAGGGATCGCCGCCAGCCCTCAAATCAACAAGTGAGCCTGACGATGTCCCCTTACCCCACCCCCAAAATGCTAATCAACGGCGAATGGATCGCCGCCGGTGAGGCGGGCGCGATGGATGTGGTCAACCCGGCAACCGGTGCGGTAATTGGCCAGTGCCCCAAGGCCTCTAAAGCACAGCTAGACGCCGCGCTGAAGGCGGCGGACGATGCCTTCCCCGCATGGAGCCGGACCTCGGGGGCAGAGCGCCACGCAATCCTGCGCCGCGCCGCCGACCTGCTGCGCGAACGGGCGCCCGAGATCGCCCGAGTGGTCACCGCCGAGATGGGAAAGCCCCGCGCGCAAGCGATCGGCGAGATCACCTCATCATGCGATGTGATTGATTTTCTTGGTGAAGAAGCCAAACGACGCGGTGGGCGGCTGATCCCGACGCGCGGGAGCCAGTTGATCGCGCAGATGGTAACGCACGAGCCGGTAGGGCCGAGCGTGCTGCTCACCCCGTGGAATTTCCCGATCAACCTGCCCGCTAAGAAGATCGCCGGCGCGCTGGCAGCGGGCTGCACCGCGATCCTGAAACCCGCCGAGAACACCCCGGGTTCGGCGCAATTGCTGGTCGAATGCTTCGTCGATGCCGGCGTGCCCAAGGGCGTGCTCAATCTCGTCCATGGCGACCCCGGCCCGATCGCCGAGCACCTGATCGCCTCGCCGGTCACCCGCAAGGTCAGCTTCACCGGCTCGACCGCGGTCGGCAAACAATTGGGCGCACTTGCAGCCAGCCACATGAAGCGCTTCACGCCTGAACTGGGCGGTCATGCTCCTGTTATCGTGAGCAAAAATGCCGACGTAGACCGCGCGGTGGCAATGTGCGCAGCGACCAAGTTCCGCAACGCAGGGCAGGTCTGTGTATCCCCGACGCGGTTCCTTGTCGCGCGGGAGATCTACGACAAATTCGTTGCCGAATTCGCCGCGGCGGCGAGCAAGCTCAAGGTCGGCGATCCTGGCTTGGACGAAACCGTCGATATTGGCCCGCTCGCTCACGGCCGCCGGATTTCCGCGATGGAACAGGTGGTTGCCGACATCGGCGGTCCTGGGGGAGGGAACCGCGGCGAAGTCGTCGCCGGGGGCTCGGCGATCGCGGGCAGCGGCTTCTTCTTCCAGCCCACCGTCATCGCCAACCCCTCGCCCGACAGCCGCTTCATGACCGAAGAGCCCTTCGGTCCGATCGCCGGGATCGTGCCTTTCGACGCAATCGAGGATGCGGTCGGGATCGCCAATTCCTTGCGCTACGGCCTGGCCGCCTATGCCTTCTCGGGCGACCTCGACGAGGCGCATTACCTCGGCAAGAGCCTGCGTGCGGGGATGGTGGGAATCAACCAGCTGATCGTCTCGTCGCCTGAAACCCCGTTCGGCGGGATCGGGGATTCGGGCTTCGGCTCTGAAGGAGGCGAGGAAGGCTACCTCGCCTTCACCGACACTAAGCTGGTCATGCTGGCAAAGGCGGGCGGCTGAACAGCCGCCTGCCGGTCAGGCGATCGGGAAGATGCCGGCGATGCGCGAGAAGAAGGACTTGCGGGTTTCCATGGGCTGGATCTGGCCATAACGCGCGCGGCGAGACTGCTCGTCATAAAGGCACACGGTACGGCTCATCGGATCTGGTCGGCTAGACCAGATAGTTGGTTTTTCCATGTCTCGCGTTCCCGAATCGCTTATATCTATATTGCATTAACCAACACCAAAACGGTGGATAGAACGAGTCTTAATGCGTTTCTGAGCAAAATTGGTAACTTTTGCGTAAACAAGCCCGGGCCTGTACTTAGTTATTCGGCGATGTCGCGGAAAGCCGATCAGCGGTCGGTGCGCTTTGCTCCGGCCCCGCGCACGTCGGCGAGCGTCGGGTATCCGTTGACCGCCATCAACAGGTCCGCCTCGGCAAGGATCGAGCGCAGCACCCATGCCGCCCCCTCTGCGCCGCCGAGCGCCAGCCCGTAGGTATAGGGCCGCCCCACGCCCACCGCCCGCGCGCCCAGCGCAAGCGCCTTCACTGCGTCGGTGCCCGAGCGCACGCCGCTGTCGAACAGCACCGGGGTATCGCCCGAGGCCGCCACGACATCTTCGAGCAGGTCGATGGTCGCGATCCCGCCATTGGCCTGCCGCCCGCCGTGGTTCGAGCAATAGACCGCGTCCGCCCCGCAATCGACCGCGCGGCGTGCATCGTCGGGATGGCAGATGCCCTTGAGGACGATGGGAAGCTTGGTCACCGACTTGAACCACGCCATGTCGTCCCAAGTAAGCACCTGTCCGAAGGTCGCCGCCCAGGTGAAGATCGCAGCCTGCATATCCTCCTCGGGGGGCTTGGCCAGCAGCGAGCGGAACACGGGATCCGAGAAGTAATTGACCAGCACCTTTCCGCGCAGTTGCGGGAAGTTCGACGCGTTGAGATCGCGCGGGCGCCAGCCCGTCACCCAGGTGTCGAGCGTCACCACCAGCGCCTTGTAGCCCGCCTCCTCGGCACGGCGGATCAGGCTGGTTGCCAGCTCGCGGTTGCGCGGCGTGTAGAGCTGAAACCATGCGGGCGTGTCCCCGCAGGCGGCCTTCACATCTTCCAGCGGATCGTTGGCGAGAGTCGAGACGCAGAACGGCACCCCAGTCAGCGCCGAGGCGCGCGCGGCAGCCATGTCGCCGTGACGGTCGAGCGACGCCTCGCCGTTGAGGCCGATGGGTGCCATGAACAGCGGGGTCGGATAGCGGTGACCGAACAGTTCAATCGAAAGGTCACGCTCCGAGCAGTCGACCATCATCCGCGGCACCATGCCCCAGTGATGGAACGCCGCCGAGTTCTGGTCCTGCGTGTACTCGTCCCCGCAGCCGCCCGCGACATAGTTGGTGAGGCTGGGCCCGAGCGCCTCGTGGGCGCGCTTTTCGAGGGTGGCGAAATCGACCGGGAAAGTGGGCAGCACGCCCCTTAGGCCGGCATTGTAGATCTCGTTCTGCATCGCGCCGAAGTAGCTCATGACCGCGTATCTCTTCCGTTGTGTTTGAGACGGAACTCAGACCATCAGGCGGTGCGGGGCAAGCGGTTTTTCAGTCGAAGAAACGTTGCAGCCGCGGCCGGACCTTGAGAAAGCGCACATAAGCCGCCTCAAGCAGGCGGAGCACCGCGCGATTGCGCGCGGCAAGACCGAGCGGGCGCAGCAAGGGGATCGCACGCCACATTGCCGCAAACGCCGCCGCGCCGCTCAGCACCACGCCATTCTCCTCGGCATGGAAGCGGGCCAGCAGCGTTGCGCGGTCGATCGGGCAGGAAGGGTCCGCGCCCTCGGCAATGTCGAGGAAGGTAATTGCCCCGCGCCGGTCGAGCCGCCGCATCAGCGCGATCTCGCGCGTGCAGAGGGGGCAGGCACCGTCGAACCAGACCTTGACCGGCGCTGCCATGGTCAAGGCGCGATCCACATGCGGATGATGTAAGCGACCGCGCCCAGCACCGCGACGCTCGCTGCCCAGATCCCCACCATCCAGAGCAGGCGCTGCCAGAGCGGCGCTTCGGGTTCCATCTCAGGCGGCGCAAGCATCAGTGGTACCCCTCTTCGCCCACCTTGCCGCGGAACACCCAATAGGCCCAAACGGTATAGGCGATGATTAGCGGCAGGGTCAGAGCGACGCCGACCAGCATGAATTCCTGACTTCTCTCGGGCGCGGCGGCGTCCCAGATAGTGATCGCGGGCGGCACGACATTTGGCCAGATGGTTACCCCCAACCCTGCCATCCCAAGGAAAAACAGCGCCAGCGCCAGCCAGAACGGCGCAGAATTGCCCGTGCCCCGGATCGACCGGATCAACGCCAGCGCCACCAGCGCGGTGATGATTGGCACCGGCGCGGCATAGTAAACCTGCGGCGCGGCAAGCCAGTGCGCAGCATATTCGGCATTGAGCGTGATGTTGTAGAGGCTGACCGCACCCATCAGCACAATCGTGGCGATCGCGGCGCGAAAGGCGACGTAGCGTGCATGGGCCTGCACGCCGCCGTCGAGCTTCCAGATCAGCCACGTGCTCCCCAGCAGGGCGTAACCTGCGACGGTGCCAATCCCGGTGAGGAAGGTGTAAGGGGTGAGCCAATCCAACCATCTGCCGGCATAGGCGCGGCCCTCCACTTCGATCCCCTGGAGCAGCGCGCCAAGGATCATCCCCTGCGCCATAGCCGCGACCAGCGAGCCGCCAAAGAAGGCTGCGTCCCAGAACTTCTCATGCGCCGGATCGCGCCAGCGATATTCGAACGCCACTCCGCGGAATACGAGGCCCAGCAACATCGCAATCATCAGCGGGTACGTCGCAGGCAGGATCACCGCATAGGCGAGCGGGAAGGCTGCAAACAGCCCTCCCCCGCCGAGCACTAGCCAGGTCTCGTTGCCGTCCCACACCGGCGCGATCGAGTTCATCGCGCGGTTGCGGCCCTTTCCCACCCGGAAGGTCGGAAAGAGGATGCCGATGCCGAGGTCGAAGCCGTCCATCACCACATAGGCGAAGACCGCAAAGGCGATGATGAAGGCCCAGATGACGGTGAGGTCCATCACACCGGTTCCTTTATGGCGGGAGCCTCGGTCGGGAGAGTCTCCTCCCTGCCTGGGTTCTGTGTCGGTCCCGGAGTAATCCCGGCGGTGCGGATCGGGCCGACATCGCCGCGCTTGACCCCGTATTCGCCTGCGTGCGGCGATTTGCCCATCAGCTTGAGGATGTACCATACGCCGATGCCGAAGACCGTGAAGTAGACGAGCACGAAGGCAAGCAGCGAGGCCGCCACGGCAGGCGCGGCGAGCGGACTGGCGGCGTCGGCGGTGCGCAACACGCCGTAGATCACGAAAGGCTGGCGGCCTACCTCGGTGGTGATCCACCCGGCAAGCACCGCGGTAAACCCGCTCGGCCCCATCAGCACAGCGGCGCGGTGGAGCCACGATAGGTCGTAGAGCGTGCCGCGCACCCGGCCCCACAAGCTCCACAACCCGATGCCGAGCATCGCAAAGCCGATGCAGACCATGATACGGAAGCTCCAGAACAGAACGCCCACGGGGGGCTCGCGGTCATCGGGAATGGTGTCGAGCCCCGCCATCGGCGCATTCAGGTCATGCTTGAGGATCAGCGAGGAGGCCTTGGGAATTTCGATCGCATAACGCACCACCTTCGCATCGCTGTCGGGGATGCCGAACAGGATAAGCGGCGCGCCGTCGGGGTGGCTCTGGTAGTGCCCCTCCATCGCCATGACCTTGGCAGGCTGATGTTCGAGGGTGTTGATCCCGTGCATGTCGCCCGCGAAGATCTGCAAGGGAGTGACGATCGCCGCCATCCACATCGCCATCGAGAACATGGTGCGGGCATGGGGGTTGGCGCGGTCCTTGAGCAGGTGCCACGCCCCCACCGCACCGACCACGAAGGCGGTGGTGAGGTAGGCGGCCATCACCGTATGGACGAGGCGATAGGGAAAGCTTGGGTTGAAGATGATCGTCCACCAGCTTGGCCCCGGCATGAACTGGCCGTTTGCACCGATGAAGTACCCCGTCGGCGTATGCATCCAGCTGTTGACCGACAGGATCCAGAACGCCGAAACAAATGTGCCGAGCGCCACCATCAGGGTCGCGGCGAAGTGCAGCTTCTTGCCGACCTTCTCCATCCCAAACAGCATAACGCCAAGGAAGCCCGCCTCGAGGAAGAAGGCGGTAAGCACTTCGTAGGCCATCAAGGGCCCGATCACCGGCCCCGCCTTGTCGGAGAACACCGCCCAATTGGTGCCGAACTGGTAGGACATGACGATGCCCGAAACGACGCCCATCGCAAAGGCAATCGCGAAGATCTTGATCCAGTACTTGAACAGGTCGTGATAGACGCTCTTGCCCGTCTTCAGCCACAAGCCCTCGAGCACGGCGAGATAGCTCGCCAGCCCGATCGAGAAGGCCGGGAAAAAGAAGTGAAAGCTCACCGTAAAGGCGAACTGGACCCGCGCGAGCAACAAAGCGTCGAGGTTTTCAAACATGAAGCTAGATCCTTGCCAACGGCGATCAATTGCAATCACTGCACCAATGATACGGTTTGGAACCAAAAGGGTTGCAGCGGGCTTTCAGAAGCTTTGCTGGGAGCCTTCAGGAGCGCCTAGGCGGCGGCGGGAGATACCGGGTTCGCCAACGCCGCGCGCAAGCGCCGTCGCACCAGCCACGGCTCAAGCCAGCGGCCAAGCAGATAGAGCACGGCAAACAGCGCGGCGAGGAAATAGCCCGGCTCGGGCGAGTGGCGGCCCTCATCCTCGTCCTTCTTGTCCTTCTTCTTCTTGTTCGGATCTTCGGGAGCAGGCGCACCGAGGAACTCGTCGATCGGATTGAGCTTCTTCACCGGTTTGGGCTTGTCCTCGTCCTCCTTGTCCTTGCCCTTGCCCTTGTCCTTGTCCTTGTCCGAGGCTTCGGCCGCGGCTTTCTCATACGCGTTGACAGTCATCGCCAGTTGGGCGAAGCCGAGGAACAGCAGCGGGGCGAGGAAGCACAGCAGCAGCGCGTGGCTGAACAGGTCGAAGCGCAGCACTGCGCCCGCGCCGGCGCGTTCGATCCACAGCCGTCCGCGATTGAAGGTCGCCAGCTTGTCTTGAGCTGCGGGGTTCTGCTTGGCATAGGTAAGCTCAGGGCCCTCGGCGCTAAGCGTCGTGCCGGGGGTGCGCAGCAGCGCATCGATCTGCGCGAAAGCTTCCTCGGGCGTCATCGCACGGTCAATCGGCACTTCGCCGCGCACCCGCCAGATGATGTCGATATAGGGAATGCTGAACCCGCGCGCCGGACGCGCCGGCTGCGTAGCCGCCGACGCCCAAGAGCTTTGCGGCCCCGCCGCTTCGCTCATTCCGCGGGTTCCAGCTGAGCCTGCTGCGGACCAGCAGCCTGCGCCCCGAACCGCTTGGCCAGCCACGCCTTGCTGTCGCGCCAGCCCTCACGGAACGGGAAGACCATCGTCTCGCCGATATGCATCCGGCGCCCGCCCTCCATGCCGAGCACTTCGGCCTCGCCATCGACGCAGGTGCCGAACATCCGGTCCCAGATGATCCAGGTACCCGAATAGTTGCTGCGGGTGGCCTCGTAGTCCTGCGAGTGGTGAACGCTGTGGTGCTCGGTGGTGTTGAAAAGGAAGCGCCACCAGCGCGGCGTGTTGAAGCGCACGTTGATGTGCTGGTAGACGCCCACGGTCATCCCGATCGCACCTGCCAGCAGGAAGGCGCGCGGCAGGAAGTCGAACAATCCGCCGATCCCAAGGCCGATCAGAAACAGCTCGACCGGGTTGCCGACCGCGCCCTTTTGAACGTTGAGCTGCGTGATGTAGTGATGCGGCGCGTGAGTCAGCCACAGCGGGTGCCAGTTGTGCATCGCGCGGTGCATCCAGTACTGGCCGAAGTCGAAGATCATCGAGATCAGCAGCGCCTGCAACAGCAGCGGAAGGCTGGTGAACCAGCTGAACTTCTCCCAATCGAAAGCACCCCGCACAGCGCCGAGGATCGCTCCGTCGCCGATGTAGCTGTCGACCATGCCGATGAAGGTCATGCCGAGCCCGACATAGAAGGCATCCGAGGCGCCTTCCTTCCAGGTCAGCTGCCAGCTCTTGTGGCGCGGGTTAACCCATTCGAGCGCGAGCAGCAGCACCGTCCAGCCGACACGGATCGCGATTGCGGTCGAGGCGACGGCGAGCCAATTCGGCGCGTAATACCAGAAGGCGATCGCCGCGAAGAGCATCGCGGGCTGAAAATAGGTGAAGACAAACTGCTTGATCGGCCCGCCCTCGACCCTGGGGATATTCTCCCAGCCGACCGTCACGGGCGCGGTCGCCCCGATGATCCGTTTGCCCACCTGTACCCCAGCCATCGCACACTCCAATCGAAAGGATTGTCGGATCCCCACGTCACAAACAGCCTTGGCAACCTCGCGCGGGCGAGGAAGTGGCTAAATGACGTAGCTTTGCGCGAACCCGTTTTACGGTGTTGTTTTTATTGTAGAAATATCCTTCAGTCGGTCATCAGTCGAATGGCGATCGCGGTTGCTGCCGCGCGCGTTTCGACCCCCAGTTTGCGAAACACCTGTTCAAGGTGCTTATTGACTGTACGCGGGCTTATACCAAGGATTTCGCTGACCGTCCTGTTTGTTTTGCCGTAGCTGACCCACAGCAACACTTCAGCCTCGCGCCGGGTCAGGCCGCCCTGCTTGCGCAAGGCAATGATCTTGCCGTCCTCACGCACTTCGGTGACGCGCAGCAGCAGCTCGCCGGGCCGCTCGCTCTCGGCCCGGGCAACATCGATCTCCATGCCGCGCAGCACCACGCGGACCGGCTGGACGGGCTGCGCGAGGTCGGCCGCGGCGAGGGCATCCACAGCATCGCCAAGCCCCTCGGGAAGCGCACCACGTTCCGGCGTCCAGGCCGGGTCGATCTGCACGAACAGCGCCTCGGCCTGCGGCGTGCACCAAACCAGCGCGCCGTCCGCGCCCACCGCCGCAAGGCTGCGCCCCGCCAGCCCCAGCGCAAGGCGCGAGCGGAAGGTGGTGCGGGCATTGGCGAGGTGCACCCGGATCCGCGCCAGTAGCTCATCAATAACGATCGGCTTCCTCACGTAGTCGACGCCCCCGGTGCCGAGCGCGGCGACGACGTGGTCGGGATCACCCAAGCCCGTGATGAAGATCACCGGAATGTGCGCGGTGTCGGGATTGCGTTTGATCTCCTGCGTGGTCCCGATCCCGCTGAGCCCAGGCATGACCGCGTCCATCAGGATGAGATCGGGCTGCACCTAGCCGAGCAGCTCCAGCGCAGCCTCGCCGCTGCGGGCGATCAGCACGGTCATGTCGGCGGCATCGAGCGTATCGACGAGGAAGCGCAGCGACTCCGGGTTGTCGTCGACGACGAGGATGCAATCCCTAGGCGGCATCGGCCTGCACCCTGCGGGCAAGGTCGGCAAGCGCCTTCAAGTCGAAGCAGTCGAGCGCCTCGCGCATCCGTTCGGCAAGCGAAGCCGTCTCGGGCGCAAGCGCCGCGATCGCGTCGATCTCGGCTTCGAGGCCGCGCACGTAGCCGATCCGCACCAGCCGCTCGATCTCGGCGCAAGACGCGGCGGCGCGCACGGCGAGCGCCTGCGGCAGCGGCGCGGGCCCGGTGTCACGCGGCGTGCGATGCTGGCCGGGAGCGCGCATCCATTCAAGCCCCAGCTGCGCGGCGATAAGGTCGAGCAGCACCGTGAAGTCGAAAGGCTTCATCAAGAAGGTTTCGTCGGCGAGGTTTTCGGCCGTGACCGGGCGCGGGGCCTCGCCCGTGAGCATCACGATCCGCAAGGCCCCGCCGTGGCGGCGGCGCAGGCGGTCGGCCACGTCCCAACCGGACTCGGTGCCAAGCATCACGTCGCACAGCACCAGATCGGGTTGAACCTGCGCGGCAATCGCTAACCCGCTCTCGCCGTCGGTCGCGGTGTGCACTTGGAAGCCGAGCGGTTCGAGCAGGCTGCGCACCATCGCAAGGTGCGCGGTGTCGTCGTCGATCAGCACCACCCAGCGCTCACGTCCGAGATAGCCGGTCACTGCGCCGGGCTCGGGTGCAGGATCGGTCGGGGGACTTAGCGGCTGCGAGAGCATCAGCCGGACGATGAAGCGCGAGCCTTCTCCCGGCGCGCTCTCGACGCGTATCTCGCCCCCCATGATGTGCACCAGCGCCTGTGTGATCGCGAGGCCGAGGCCGACGCCGGGGCGCTCGGCAGCCGGCCCTGAGACCCGCTCGAAGGGCGCAAAGATGCGCGCGCTATCCTCGGGCGCGATGCCGATGCCGGTGTCGATCACGCTGAAGGTCGCGAGTTGGTTGCGATATTCGACCTTCAGGGTGACCGTGCCGTGGTCGGTGAACTTGATCGCGTTGGTCAGCAGGTTGATGAGCACCTGCCGCAGGCGCTTGGGGTCGGCATGGACGAATTCGGGCAGGCCGGGTGGGCAGTCCAGTACGAGCGCAAGGCCCTTCGCCTCGGCCTGAAGTTCAAGCATGGCAATGAGCTGGTCCAGAAATTCGGGAAAGCGGATCGACTCGCGCTCGATTGTCAGCGCTCCGCCCTCGACCTGCGCCATGTCGAGCAGGCCTTCGACTAGATGCGCCAGATGCTCGGCACTGCGGCGGATCACGCGGGCGGCGCTGACCGCATCGCGCCCCTCGTTGCGCTCAAGCAGTTGGGCGTAGCCGTAGATCGCATTAAGCGGCGAGCGGATCTCGTGGCTGACGCTGGCGAGGAAGCGGGTCTTGGCTTCGTTGGCGGCCTCGGCGGCTTCCTTGGCCGCGCGCAGCTGCGCCAATGCGTCGCCCTCGGGCGCGCGCACGCCCTTAAGCCATGAGAGAAGCCGTCCCGTCATCAGTTCATCGCGAGGCTATGTAGGCGCGCCAGCCACCCAGATGGGTAATGTCCTCCGCCCCCGTCAGCGCGCGCGGCTCGGCAACGAAGCCCTTGACGCTCGACCCGTCGGCCAGCTGGACTGTGCCGATTGCGAGCGGCGGGGGCACTTCGGTGACGAAGCTGCCGAACTCGGCCATGCCCAGCTCATAAACCTCAACCGCGATTGCCGCGCCATCCGCCGCGTGTACCAGCGCAGGCTTGGGCGGCACGGAGTCGGCCATCGCAAAAAGCCGGTAGGTGGGCGAAGTGGTGAAGGCGCCGACGAAGGTCGCTTTGCGACTGGTCAGCTGCCAGTGCAGCGGCATGCCTTCGAGGTGCGCGCCGACGACGGCGAGTTTGACAGTGTCCATGCGGTCTCCAAGATCAAGCGGTGGTGGCGGAGGAAGCTGGGCGGCGCCGAGGTAGTCGCCGGCCAGCGCGATCAGCGCACGGTCGCTATGCGCCGGGCCGATCAGAGTGATCCCGAAGCCCGTCGCATTGTCCCGCGCCCCCGCAGGCACGGCGACAGCGGCCATGTCGAGCAGGTTCACGAAATTGGTGTAAAGCCCGAGGGTGCTGTTGAGCGCCACTGGTGCCGCAAGCAGCTCAGCGACGCGGTAGGTGGTGCCGGTGGTCGGGAAGGCGAGCGCGTCCACTTCGGCCCATAGGCTCTGAGTCCAACGCTGCAATTCAGCGAGGCGATAGATGCCGTTCCAAAGCTCGGTCGCCAGAATGTCGGCCCCTGGCGCGACGACTTCGCGCACCACAGGGTGGATGGCGGCAGGGTTATTGGCGAGCATCGACGCCATGGCGGCCATGCGTTCGGCGACCCACGGCCCGCCATAGAGGAGCCGCGCAGCCTCGAGGAGCGGAGCGATGTCGATCTCGACAATTTCGGCATCGCAGGCAAGCGTCTCCAAAGCACGATCGTAGAGGTGCTCGGCCTGAAAATCGCCGAAGAACACGCGTTGGTCGCGGCGCGGCACCCCGATGTGCTTGCCCATCAGCGCCGCATCGGAGGGAGCGCGCGAGTAGGCGTCCTCGGCATCGAAAACCGCCAGCACCGCGTCGACCGCCTCGGCATCGGCCAGCGCGTCGGTCAAGACCGTGATGCAGTCGATCGTGCGGCACGCCGGCACCAGCCCGCGGTTGCTCCAGCGGCCCTTGGTGGGCTTCAGCCCGACGAGGTGGTTGAATGCCGCCGGCACCCGGCCCGAGCCTGCCGTATCCGTGCCGAGCGCAAAGGCGACCAGCCCCGCCGCGACGGCCACCGCCGAGCCCGAGCTTGATCCCCCGCTCACATAGTCGCGGTTATAGGCGTTGCGCGGGATGCCATAGGGGCTGCGCGTGCCAACCAGACCGGTGGCGAACTGGTCGAGATTGGTCTTGCCGACGCAGATTGCGCCCGCCGCCCCTAACCGTTCGATCACACTTGCCGAACGCTCGGGGCGAGAGGCAAAAGCGGGGCAGGCGGCGGTGGTCTCCATCCCCGCGACGTCGAGAGTGTCCTTGGCCGC
>JBBRUU010000078.1:0-12748 GCA_038247515.1 Sphingomonadales bacterium | reverse complement strand
GCATCTTGATCGCAATATCGCGCTGGTCGGCCGCGTGATCGAGGGGATGCAGCACCTCTCCTCGCTGCCGCGCGGATCGGGCGCGCTGGGGTTCTACACCGCCGAGGAGGCCGCCAAGCGCACGCCGATCCTGTCGGTGCGGGTGGCGAGCGATCTCGCGCATACCGAACAACCTGCGTTCGAATACCTCTCGACCGAGAGCGCCACCTTCGCGACCTATGCCGATGCCATCGCCAACCGCCGCGATCCGTTTTTCATCGTTCCGGCTGGCGGAGCCGATATCTGCAACATCAAGGTGCCGGTCCGGCGGGTGGCTGACGCAAACTAAGCCCGATTGGCGATGTTTCACGTGAAACATCCGCGCGGCGCTTGGCTAGAGGGGGTCTAACAGGGGTCTAGAGGGGGTCTAGAGGGGGTCTAAAGGGGGTCTAGACTGCGCTAAAGCTACTCTAAAACCGCTCGCGCGAGGCGCAAGGACGAGGATATCAGCCCGCCACCCGCTCCATCAGCTCGATGCGGTTGCCGAAGGGGTCTTGGGTGAAGAACCGCTGATAGCCTTCCACCGGCTTGTCGTCGCGGATCACGCAGCCTGCCGCTGCCAGCCGTTCGCGCAAACCCGCAAGGTCTTCGACGAGAAACGCCGGATGCGCCTTCAACGCAGGCCGAAACGCCGGGTCGACACCGATGTGCAAGGCCACCGCCCCGCCGGTAAACCAGCAGCCACTGGGCGAGAGGTTGGCAGGCTTGGGCACTTCTACCATCCCCAGCAGCCCGGCGAAGAAGCCGCGCGCCGCATCCTCGCCGCCCTCGGGAATAGCGAGCTGCACATGGTCCAGCCCGGTTACCGACACTACTGCCGCTCCGCCTGCGCCACCGCGTCGCTGGCGCGCAGCGCGCTGACGACGCGGTTGAGATGGCCCGAATCCTGCACCTCGACCTCGACGTCGTAGGTCACGAAGGGCGGGTCAATATGGCTCTGCGCCAGCGTCGTGATGTTCGCCTTGTTCTGCGCAAAGACCCCTGCCATCTCGGCGAGCGTACCGATCCGGTCGTAGATCGTCACCGATAGCTGGCCGACCGCGCCGACCGAGTCGTTGCCCCACGCCAGGTCAATCCAGTCGCTATCGACCCCGCTCGCAAGCTCAAAGCAGTCGATCGCGTGGACCAGCACGGTTTCACCCTTGCGGCGGATGCCGACGATGCGGTCACCGGGGACCGGATGGCAGCAGGTCGCAAGCTCGAAGGCCACACCCGGCGTGAGGCCGCGGATCGAGATCGCCCGCTCGCGCCGCACCCAGTGCTCGTCCTCCTCGATCCCGGCGGTGCAGCCCGGGACCAGCGCCTCCATCACTTCGCGGTCGGAAATCTTGGCTGCCCCGATCGCGTACATCAGGTCGTCGGGCTCCTCCATGCCGAGCCGGCCGGCCGCTTCGCGAATCGCCTTTTTGCCGATGCGCGCAGGCACGCGGGCGGAAATCTCATCGAACAGCTTGGAGCCGATCGCGGCGACCTCGTCACGTTCCTTCATGCGCACCGCGCGGCGGATCGCGGCGCGCGCCTTGCCGGTGACTACAAAGCTCAGCCACGAAAGCTGCGGGGCGGCGTGCGGGTTCTTGATGATCTCGACCACATCGCCGTTGCCCAGCGGCGTACGCAACGGCACGTGCCGCGCGTTGATCTTCACGCCCGCCGTCTGCAAGCCCAGATTGGTGTGTACCGCAAAAGCGAAGTCGACCGCGGTCGCGCCCTTGGGCAGTTGGAACAGCGCGCCCTTGGGGGTGAAGGCGAAGATCCGGTCCTGATAGATCGCCATGCGCGTGTGTTCGAGCAGTTCTTCGGCATCGTGGCTCTGCTCGACAATCTCGATCAGGTCGCGCAGCCAGCCCACCTGTCCATCCGGCGTGTCGTCCTGCTTGTAGGCCCAGTGCGCAGCGAGACCGAACTCGTTGCGGCGGTGCATCTCGCGGGTGCGGATCTGCACTTCGACGCGCATCGATTTCTCGTACATCAGCGATGTGTGCAAGGAACGATAGCCGTTCGACTTCGGCGTGGAGATGTAGTCCTTGAACCGCCCGGGGAGGAACTGCCAGGTGGTGTGCAACACGCCCAGCGCGCGGTAGCAATCGTCGTCCCCCTCGGTGAGGATGCGGAAGGCCATGATGTCGGTGACCTGTTCGAAGCTGACGTGCCGCTCGGACATCTTGTTCCAGATCGAAAAAGGCAGTTTCTCGCGCCCGTAGATCTCGACCTTCAGACCCGCTTCGGCGAGGCGCTGCTTGATGCCGAGCGCAATGGCATCGACCTGCCCGCCGGCCTGCGAGCGCAACTGCTCGAGCCGGCCCGCGATTGTCGCATGGGCTTCAGGCTCAAGCTCGAGGAAGGCCAGCGCCTGCATCTCGTGCATATATTCGTACATGCCCACCCGCTCGGCGAGCGGCGCATAGATATCCATCGTCTCGCGGGCGATGCGCTGGCGCTTCTCGGGCGACTTGATGAAGTGCAGCGTGCGCATGTTGTGCAGGCGGTCGGCCAGCTTGACCAGCAGCACGCGGATGTCCTCGGACATGGCGAGCAGGAACTTGCGCAGGTTCTCGGCCGCGCGCTCGTTTTCGGGCATGGCCTCGATCTTGGAGAGCTTGGTCACGCCGTCCACCAGCCGCGCGACCTCGGGGCCGAAATGGGCCTCGATATCTTCAATCGTGGCGAGCGTGTCCTCGACCGTGTCGTGGAGCAATGCGGTGATGATCGTCGCCTGATCGAGCTTCAGATCGGTCATCAGCCCGGCAACTTCGACCGGGTGCGAGAAATAGGGGTCGCCGCTGGCGCGCTTCTGGGTGCCATGCTTTTGCACGGTGTAGACATAGGCGCGGTTGAGCATCGCCTGGTCGGCGTCGGGATCGTATTCGAGAACCTTCTCGACGAGTTCGTACTGGCGGAGCATGTTAAAGCGAATATGGGCGGCCCTGCGGAGCGGGGCAAGCGCGATGTTGCAGAAGCGAAGCTGGGCGGCTTGCCGGGCGGCGCTGTCCGCCCACGCCGAACAGATCGAAGAACATGGCAGAGCTGCCGGCTTGCGTGACATGGGACTTTTCAAAAGCGCCATGGCGCGGCCACAGCAGCCCGAAACCTGTGGCGACCCCGATCCCGCAGTATTGGCTGCAGCCTATGCTTTGGGACTGGCGCGCGATCACTCTTTGGTGGACGGCAACAAGTCAACGGCGACCGTTGTCAGCCTGCTATTCGTGCTCAGGAACGGCTTACGGGTCGAGGCGAGCGATGCAGACATGACTGTCACCTTCATCGCTCTTGCCGCCCAAGAATTCTCGCAAGACGAGCTTGCCGACTGGTTCCGGCAGCGGGTGGTCGCCGCCGGCTAGTCCAGCGTTACGACCACGTCGCGCGTCAACTCCAAGTGGCTCTGGGCGGCAGGCTCATCAGGATCGCGCCGATATTGCCCCCGGTTTTGAGCCCGAAGATCGTGCCGCGGTCGTAGACGAGGTTGAACTCGGCATAGCGGCCCCGGTATTCGAACATCTGAGCTTCATCGGCAGCATCGAAGGTGCTGTTCATCCGCTTGCGCACGATGGCGGGATAGACTTCGAGGAACTGCTTGCCGATGTCCTGAATGAAGGCGAAGTTGGCAACGAAAGCGGCATCATCAGCGCATTCGAGATGGTCGGCGAAAATCCCGCCAGTGCCGCGGTGCACCTGGCGGTGGGGGATGTAGAAATACTCGTCTGCCCACTTGGCATACCGCTCGTAATAGTCGGCCCCGTGCGGATCGCAGGCCGCCTGCATCGCTGCATGGAATTGCGCCGTGTCTTCAGCGTAAGGGATCGGCGGGTTCAAGTCGGCGCCTCCGCCAAACCATGCCTTGGTGGTGGTGAGGAAGCGGGTGTTCATGTGCACTGCGGGCACATGCGGGTTGCTCATATGCGCGACCAAGCTGATGCCGGTCGCAACAAACCCGGGCGCATCGGCGCTGGCACCGTTGATCGAGCCTGCAAATTCCTTGGCGAAGCTGCCGCGCACGGTCGAGATATTGACCCCGACCTTCTCGAACACCTTGCCCTTCATGAGGCCCTGCACACCGCCGCCGGGATCAAGATTGCCCTCCTCCTCGCGGTTCCAAGGGGTCAATTGGAATGCGGCGTCCGACCCCGCCTCACGCTCGATGCTCTCAAATTCAGCGCAAATCTGGTCGCGCAGAGCCTCGAACCACGCGCGCGCGCGGGCCGTGTGTTGTGTCCGGTCCGTCATACATCCCTATCCGTCATTTTCGTCCACCATAGGCGCTGAAGCGCGGCGCACAAGCCCTGCTTGGGGCCCTTGCGCAGCCATTGCAAAGCGCCCGATTTGCAGGCAGAGGCTGGCCATGGTTCGCGATATGTTCGCCTCTTTCGAGTTCGCCGGTCACGAGCTGGCATTGGGCCGGGCGCGCGCGCTTTACTGGCCGGCGGAACGCGCTCTGCTGGTCGCGGACCTGCATCTTGAGAAAGCGAGCTGGTTTGCAGCACGCGGCCAGATGCTGCCGCCCTATGACAGCCGCGACACGCTCGAACGGCTTGCCGACGCGGTGAAGGCAACCGGCGCGCGGCGGGTGATCACGCTCGGCGACAATTTCCACGATGATGCTGGCGCGCTCCGGCTCGATTCCTATGCGACAGGTATGCTTGAGGCGCTCACCCGCGTGCTCGACTGGGTGTGGATCACTGGCAACCATGACGAGCAGTTGCCCAAGGGCTTCGGCGGGACGATCGTGCCCGAATTGCAGATCGGCGGAGTAATCCTGCGCCACGAAGCGCGCGCGGGAGAGACCGCACCCGAGCTTTCGGGGCACTATCACCCCAAACTGCGCATCACCATCCGCAACCGCCATATCGCCCGGCCTTGTGCGGTGCTGGGGCGGAGCGCGCAAGGGGCCGAGCGGATGATCCTCCCCGCTTTCGGCACGCTGACCGGAGGCATGGACGCAGGCGCGCCGGAAATCCTCACCGCGCTGCAACCGTCCCGGAGGATCGAGGCGCTGATGCCCGCCAAGGACCGGATCGCGCGGTTTCCGCTGTGGCAGGCGGCTGCGCAAGACTCCACCTAGCGCTCGCCCCCGTTTCGCACTACATAGCCGCCAGCACGTAAGCCACCACAGGAGAACACCCCATATCACGTCCACCCCGGCGCTCGATGGCCCCGCCCGTAAAAAGCGGCCCGAAATTTGATACCATGATCACCGTCCCCAAGGTCCGCGTCATTGATGACGACGGCGAAAACCTTGGTGTGATGTTCACCCGCGAAGCGATTGAGCAGGCCAACGAGAAGGGCCTGAACCTGGTCGAAGTGTCCCCCAACGCGGACCCGCCGGTGTGCAAATATCTCGATGTCGGCAAATTCCGCTACGAAGCGCAGAAGAAGGCCAACCTGGCGCGCAAGACGCAAAAGACCCAGGACATCAAGGAAGTGAAGATGCGTCCGAACATCGACACCCATGATTATGACGTGAAGATGCGCAACGTGACCAAGTTCATCGAACATGGCGACAAGGTGAAGATCACCCTGCGCTTCCGCGGGCGCGAAATGGCGCACCAGCACCTTGGCATGGACCTGCTCAAGAAGGTGCAGGAAGACGCCGCCGAAGTCGCCAAGGTCGAAGCCTTCCCGCGGCTCGAAGGCCGCCAGATGCTGATGGTTCTCGCGCCCAAGTAAATCTGCGCCAAGCGTTGCACGGAAACAGGGGCGGGCCGCAAGGTTTCGCCCCTTTCCTTTGGCCCTTTCCTGTGGCCCTTTCCTTTGGCCCATCCTCTTCCATCGACCGGACCAGGCTTGCCGGGACGGTCGGCCTGCTGATAGGCCCGCAGGCGATGCACGGGGGAGACAACACCGCATGACTGCACGCCGGATCGGCCTCATCCTGGGTCCGTTGGCCTTCGCCCTGACGGTGCTGATCGCTCCGCCTGCCGGGATGACCGCCGGCGCATGGCTGGTTGCCGGGCTGACGGTGTGGATGGCCGCCTGGTGGATGACCGAGGCCGTGCCGCTGACCGTCACCGCGCTGCTGCCCTTCATCGTCCTGCCGCTTGCCGGGGTCTCGAATGCCGAAACCACCGCAAGCACCTATTACTCGCCGATCCTGTTCCTGCTGCTCGGCGGCGCCTTCATCGCGCTCGCGATCGAGCGCACCGGGCTGCACCGCCGGTTAAGCCTCGCGATCCTGCGCGGCGTCGGCGCGAACGGCGGGCCGGTGCGGCTGCTGCTCGCCTTCATGCTGTCGACCGCGTTGCTCTCGATGTTCATCTCCAACACCTCGACTGCGCTGATCATGATGCCGATCGCGCTGGCGGTGCTGGAGGGTGGGGGGAGCGTCGCCCAAGGTGACGATATTCCGCAGGATGGGATCGCCGGCGCCCTGCCGATGGGGATCGCCTTTGCCGCCAGCATCGGCGGGCTTGGCACGATCGTCGGTTCGCCCACCAACGCCATCGCGGTCGGGCTGCTCGACAAGATCGTCGGCGTGCGCATCACCTTTGCCGAATGGTCGCTCTACGGCATCCCGATGGTGTTGATCGGCACGCCGCTTGCTGCGTGGATCGTTGCGCGGGTGCAGAACGTGGCAGACCACCCCTTCGACATCAACGCTGCGCGCGCCGCGATCGTCAGCCATGCGCACTGGACAACGCCCGAGCAGCGGCTCGTCCCGCTCGCGCTCATCACCTTCATCGCCTGGGTCACCCAGCCGCTCGTCGCACCATTGCTGCCGCCCGGATCGTGGACCGACGGCACCATCGCAGTGATCGCCGCCCTCGCCCTGTTCCTGCTGCCCGACGGCACGGGGCGTCCGCTGCTGGTATGGAACGAGGCCGAGCGTGCGCCGTGGAGCGTCATCTTCATGTTCGGCGGCGGCCTTGCGCTGGCGGCGGGGATGCAGGCGTCGGGCCTCGCCGGCTGGATCGGGCAGGCGCTGCTACCGGTTGCTAACTGGCCGCTGATCCTCGTCGCGCTTGCGGTCGTGGTGCTGATGATCGTCGTCACCGAGTTTGCGAGCAACGTGGCGACTGCGACCGGCATTGTCCCTGTGGTTGGTTCGCTGGTGGTGGCCCTGGGCGCCGATCCGATCCTGCTCGCCTTGCCCGCCGCGATGGCGGCAAGCTGGGGCTTCATGCTCCCCGCTGGCACCGGGCCAAACGCAATCGCGTGGGCGACCGGACGCATCCGGATCGGGAAAATGGTCACCGCTGGCGCGCTGCTCGATGTGTCGGGCGCGGTCCTGATCGTCAGCGTGGTGTGGGGAGTGGCGAGCCTGCGGTAGGCACGAACGGCTTCAGCCCGGCGAAGGGGGCATCCGTCGCCGAGGGCCACATTGCCTCGATCTTGCCGCCGCCGCCCTTGGCTTCGTGCATGTCCCCGCCGGAAATGCCGTCCCAGAAGCGCCCGCCGACGATCTGTTCGGCATCGTAGGTCTTCATCAGATAGCTGCCCAGATCGGGATTGGTCTGCGGGCCGTTGGTCATCAGGAAGGTCCACAAGCGGTGCCGTCCGCTCAGGTCTTCGGTCAGCACGCTTTTCACGAAGGCATGCGGCACAGGCACGCTGATTCCGAAGTCGCGCTGGCCCTTGCCGATCCTTTCGACGGGCACGTCGAAGTTGAACACCGGACAGGTCATGACGTAGGTTTCAAGCACATCGTCACGCGCGTCCAGTTTGCGGATTGCCTCTTCCAGTATCCGCCAAGCCCTGCGATTGAGATCGGGATGCTGGGGCGACATGTTCGATAGCAGAAATGTCTCCGAATTCTGGATCCGCATCATGTCACTATTGGCGCTGGCGACCAGGTGTCCCCGGTCGTAACCGCTGCCGACATAGGCGCGCAAACCAGCCCTGAAGCGTTCCGGAATGCGGGTGTCTGCGCGGAAATTGTCGAGCCGGTCAAACTCCGGCACCGTGTCATTGATAAGTTCCCAGTCGCGCTTGACGATCTCGATCGTCCACTTGGCCTGCCGGAAGTACCACGAATACCCGATCGTGAAGTACCGACCGGGCAGTAGCTGGTCGCACACCGGGTAACCGTAGCGCAGCTCGCGCTGTATCTGAAACGGATCATTCATGCTTCACCCCCCCCTTAACATCTGGGCCTTGGCCCGCAGTTGTTTGCCCAACATCCCCGCGCGCGCTAATCTGCCGTTTCCTCAAGAGGTATGCGCCACATTTCTTGCAAGACGGTGACGCGGACAGTAGCCCGGTTGTCCGGACGCTGAGGAGAGCCAGACATGACCGACCGCCGCAAGCCCGTGTTCCTCGTGATCGGTGCAGGGGCCGGGATCGGCGGCAATGCCGGCTTGCGCTTTGCCACCGGCGGCTATCACGCGATGATGGCGCGGCGCTCGGACGAGGCAGGGCTAGCGCGGCTGGTGGGCCAGATCGAGGCAGTGGGGGGTTCGGCCTCGGGAACGCTGCTCGACGCTGCTGCGGACGGCGCGATCGAGGAACTGGTGGCGCGCACTGAGCGCGATGTCGGCCCGATTGCCTGCGCGCTCTACAATCTTGGCGCGCAGATCGGTAACCGGACGCTCGACCAGACCCCGCACCGCATTTTCGAGCTTGGCTGGCGGCTCGGCACCTACAGTGTATTCCGCCTCGCCCACGCTCTGTTCCCGGCGATGGTCGAGCGGGCGAAGACCGGAGCGCACGGCACGCTGCTTGTCACCTCGGCGACCGCGGCGATGCGCGGTAATGCCGGGCAGCACAGCCATGCAGCAGCGATGGGCGGTCGACGGATGCTGTGCCAGACATTGAACGCCGAATTCGCTCCGCAAGGCGTCCACGTAGCCCACGTGGTGGTCGACGGCGCGGTAGATGCGCCCGACACATTGGGCAAGCTGCTGGGGGACCGCTACGACGCGTTCAAGCAGCGCAAGGGAGCCGACGGCATCATCGATCCTGCAGCGCTTGCCGACACCTACTGGCACCTTGCCCACCAGCCGCGCAATTGCTGGAGCCACGAGATCGACGTGCGCCCGTGGACCGATGTAGCGTGGTGGAACGACAATCCCGATCCGCAGATCGACAGCGTGGGCAAGGGGTTTGCGGGGCCGAAGGCTGACTAGACGGTCAGCCCCGCCACTCGCGGCGTTCCTCGGCGGCGCGCAGGACTTCGTAGCTGGTCTGGATCAGCTGGAACTGCTTGGCCGCGTCAGCATCGCCGGGCTTCACGTCGGGGTGCACTTCCTTGGCGCGCGTGCGGTAGGCCTTCTTGATGGCATCGAAATCGGCGTCCGATTCGAGCCCCAGCACCTCGAGCGCGAGCATCTCGTCTGACGAGCGCGAGCCGTCCCCCGATCCTGCCCAGCCGTAATGCGCGCTTTCGGCATAGCCTGCGCTTTCCTGCTGCTCGGCGCGGGCGCGTTCATCCTTCTCGGACTGCTCGAGGCCCTCGAAGTAGTCCCACCTCGAATTGTATTCGGCCGCGTGCTTCTGGCAGAAATACCAGCGATCGCGGCTGTTGGGGGCCTTGGGCGCGGGGCAATTGCCCGGCTCGTTGCAGCCGTGGCGGTCACAGATGCGCACCTGCGCCGCTTCCTGCGAGGAGCCATAGCCCCGCCAGCGCGGGAAGCCCCAATCCGTCGATCGGCGGGCGCCGCTCATGGACGAGCGCCGCGCGGCGAAAAGGGCATGCTGTTGGTCGGTTGAGTCACGCCACCCATCTAGGCGCAGTGGCCTCTAATGGGAAGGCGTGAGAATACGGGAACCAGTTGCAATGTGAAATGTTGCATTGCGATAGCATCTGCGGCGGTAAACCTTCCGCCGGAATCGAAAGACCGGATAATGAGCCAGCAATTGACCCTTTCCAGCCTGTTCTGCGTGCTCGCGCTTGCCGGGCTTTGCGTGGTCTCCTCGGCACGTGAACTGTCCGGCTATCCGGCGTCGGCGCCAACGCCGGCACTCGCCGAGCAGACCGAGCTTTCGCCCGGCCCGCTCGCCGGCTGATCATCAGTTGATGATTACCGAGGCTGCACGGCGGTTCTGCGCCCAAGCCGCCTCGTTCGAGGCGAGCGCAACCGGGCTCTCCTTGCCATAGCTCACCACCGCAATGCGGTTGGCATCGACGCCAAGGCTGGTGAGGTAGGCCTTGGCCGAAGCGGCGCGCTTCTCGCCGAGCGCGATATTATATTCACGCGTGCCGCGTTCGTCCGCATGGCCTGCGATGGTGAAGGTGATCTGCGGATAGCGCGCGAAGTATTGCGCCTGTGCCTGGAGCGCTGCGGCATCCTGCGAATCGACGTCGTAGCTGTCGGTGTCGAAATAGATCGTGGTCGACGCGCCGACGGCTGCGCCGAAGTGCCCCTGGGTGCCGATCGCCGGGCCGCCGGGCTGGGTCAGGGTAGAGTCCGTAGTCGCAACCGACGTCGGACCCGCGACCGGCGGCAGGGTTTCAGGGGGCTTCTTGGAGCAGGCAGCAAGGCCGGTGGCCGAAGCCAGAAGCAGGATCGTGACAATCTTCTTGTTCATCGCTTTTTTCCTTTCACGGTATTATCAGGGCCGGATCGGACCCCAGGCAGGGTCGGAGGCATCGACCGGAGTGGGCAGGCGGCGCTCGTTCTGGCCGGTCAGATCGACCTGCCAGATCCCCGAGCGCCCGGTATTCTTCTCGGTGCGGAAAAACTGGATGATGCGGCCGTTCGGGGCCCAGGTCGGGGCCTCGTCCTGCCAGCCATTCGTCAACACACGCATACCGCCGCCGCCTGTATTCATCACGCCGATGTTGAAGTCGCCGGCGATACGGGTGAAGGCAATCTGGTCGCCGCGCGGGCTCCATTCCGGCGTGGCGCAGCGCCCGCCGAAAAAGCTGATGCGCTTCTGGTTTTTGCCGTCTGCATCCATCACGTAGCACTGCTGGGTGCCCGACCGGTCGCTCTCGAACACGATCTTGGTGCCGTCGGGCGAGTAGGAGCCGCCGACGTCGATCCCCGGATTGTCGGTCAGCTTGGTCGCGGTGCCGCCGGTCGCGGGGATGCGGTAGATGTCGGTGTTACCCGCAATCCCCATCGCATAGAGGATGTGCCGCCCGTCCGGCGCCCAGCGCGGGGCGATGGTCGGGTTGCGGTTTTCGGTCACCAGCGTCTGCTTGCCGGTGCCGATGTCGTAGACGTAGATGCGCGGATTGCCGTCGACATAGGAGAGATACAGGATCTTCGAATAGTCGGGCGAATAGCGCGGGGTGAGCGCGGTCGCGCTGCCGAGCGTCAGGAACCGGTGGTTGGCCCCGTCGCTGTCCATCACCGCGAGGCGCTTGACGCGGCGGTCCTTCGGCCCGGTTTCGGCGATATAGGCAATGCGGCTGTCGAAGAACGGGCTCTCGCCGGTCAGGCGCGAGAAGATCAGGTCGGAACATTTGTGCGCGGCGCGGCGCCAGTCGCCGGGCGCCACCACCCAGCCCTCCCGCACGAGCTGGTTCTTGAGCGCGACGTCGTAGAGATAGCAGCCGACCACCAGCTTGCCATCGTCGCGCGCGCGGACATAGCCTTGCACAAGCATTTCCGCGCCCTTCCCGCTCCAGGTGTCGTAGACGGGCGCGGTGATCTGCGGAAAGCCGGGTTGCGGCAGGGCGTCGGGGCCGACGGGCTTGAACAGGCCGTTGTTGCGCAGGTTGGCGGTGATCACCCGCGAGATTTCGCGGCCCAGCGCGCCGGTACCCGCCTCATTGGCAGGCGTCGACCGGTCGCGGTCCGTGGCAAAGGCCGGGATGGCGATACCAATGTCGGACCATGCGCTTTCGTCGGTGACGGTGCCGCGCAGCGGGCCGTCATCGCCTTCTACCTGAACTCGCTCGACTGGCTGTTCGCTGCCGATCGGTGCGCCGAGGTCCTGCGCGGCAAGCGGGCTCGCCAGCATCGCGGCTGACAGGAGCAGGAGAAGCTTCTTGGTCATGTCACAGCCTTCGGTCGAATTGCCACTCGAGCGCTTTCCAGCGATCATAGAACTGGTCGGGGAGATTGAAAGGGGCAGCGCGCTGCACCGCCCGGATCGCGCGTTCGCAATGCAAGTCGGCTTGGGGCCGGTTGCTGGCAGTTATGCTCGAAGGTGCGGTGCGGCAGCGCGGTGTGCCGCGCAAGGTGCCGTCGGGGCTGAGATTCCACGATACAGTCGAGACGAGCTGCTCGGCATCGAGGCCCGAGGGCGCGCTCCAGTTCGGGCGCAGCTGGCGGGTGATCGCGCTGGCCAGCGCGGCGCGTTCGGCCGTGCCGAACTTGGCCGCCGGCGCCCGCGTTTCCTGCGTCGTGGTGGATGAGCCCTTCCCGTCGAGGAAATCGTCGCCGATACGGCTGCCGCCGCCCGCCTTGGTCGCAGGCTTGGGCGGGGTCGTGGCAGCCTGCTTGGGCGGTGTGCGGTCGGGCCGCGAGCGGTCGCGATTTGATGCAGGCTGGTTTGTCGCGGTGCGTATTGCAGGTTTGGGCGGGGTTAGCGGCGTGCGGGTCGCTGGTTGCGGCTGCGCCACGTCGGGAGCAGCAGCAGGATCGGGCGACAGCGTCGGGGCGACCGACGCGCGGCTTTCCGAGACTAGGTCGGGTGCGGCGGATTCGAGGCCGACTTCGGTCGCAAGGCTTACCGTCATGCGATCGGGGAATACCGTGACCTCGCTCCGCACCGCCTGCATCAGCAGGATAGCGACCAGCGCGCCGTGCAAGCCAACCGCTGCGGCAAGTCCGACCTTTTCGTCGCTACGGAACGTTATGTCACCCATCACCACACCCGGACTATG
>JBBRUU010000077.1:0-12790 GCA_038247515.1 Sphingomonadales bacterium | reverse complement strand
CGCGAAATCCTCTCGGCGCTACCCGGCGTGCAGCGGCTGATCAGCCAGTTCACGATTCGCACTCTGGAAGGCGGCGAATAGGGCGCACAGGCCTCAGCCAACCCGGTCCGCTGGCAATCGTCCGCATGATTTTGCCGCAGAGACGACGAGCGCAGTCACGGCGCGCTCGTCGTTTGCGACAGAACAACACTCTTGTGCGACGGGTGCATTACAGTTCCGAGTCGAAAGCGGTGGAAAATTACAGTTTCGAGACTTATACCGCGCATATGGCCACCCCAATCTACGAGTTTGCGCGAATTCCGCGCGCGGACGCCACCAAGCCGCGAGCCCGCGTGCGCCCCGTGCGCCCCGTGCGCGACGTGGGGCAAACGCCGACGGTCGGGGTGATCTACAATCCGCGCAGCCACCGCAATCTCGGCGCCGATCTCGACTGCGGCCTATGCCCGCACGTTCACATCGCCCAGCCCAGTGCGCGGGCGCAGCTGCCTGTGGCGCTGGCGGAATTCGCCGCGAAGGGCATTGACCTGCTCGTCATCAACGGCGGCGACGGCACTGTGCGCGACGTGTTGACCTGCGGGCAGGCGATCTTCGGCGACGAGTGGCCCGCCATCGCCGTGCTCCCCAAGGGCAAGACCAACGCACTCGCCATCGATCTCGGCGTGCCCGAACACTGGAGCCTGCAGGACGCGATCGACGCGCTCGACCACGGTAGCCGGGTGCGACGACGACCGATGACCGTCGCCGCGGTCGAGGAAGGCGCAAAGCCTGAAGACGCCTCGCGGGTGGCGGGCTTTATCCTCGGCGCCGGGGCCTTCACCAAATCGATTCAGGCAGGGCAGAGTGCCCACAAGCTCGGCGCATTCAATTCGATGGTGGTCGCCGTGACCGGCATCTGGGCGCTGCTCCAGTCGATGTTTGCCGGGCGCGCCAATCCGTGGCGCTGCGGCGCAAAGATGCGCATCGGCTTGGGCGCGAGCGACGCGCCGATGGCGCATAGCGGCAACGGCGACCCCACGATGCGCCAGTTGCTGTTCGCCTCGACGCTCGAGCGGCTTCCCGCCGGCATCAAGCCCTTCGGCGCGCTGAAGGGTGGGCTCAAACTCGTCGCGGTCGACCAGATCTCGCGCCGCACCGCCGCGCTGGTGCCGTTGGTGCTGACTGGCGCGCTGCGCAGGGGCCTTCGCGAACGCGGCATCCACCAGCTCTCCGCGACACAGTTCAGCCTCACCATCGGCGATCAGTTCATCCTCGACGGCGAGGCTTTCCCGGCGGGCGATTACCTCATCGAGCAGGGCCCGGAGCTCGCCTTCATTTCGCCATGACCGCCCGCTCTTCGGCGCTGGCCGAGCGGATCGCCGTGCGGCTTGCGGCGCCCATCGATACCGCCGTCGCCACCTTCGCCCTCGCTTTGGCCCAGAGCGCTGGCGCGCGCGCGGTGCTGTTCTACGGGTCGAACTTGCGCACCGGATCGCTGGAAGGCGTGCTCGATTTCTACATCCTGCTGCCCGGCGCTAGCGAAGCTGCGATCTGGCCGCGGGTGAGCTATCACGAGCGCGAGCATGAGGGCACTACGTTGCGCGCCAAGGTTGCCACGATGCGCCTCACCACCTTTGCGCAGGCCGCCAGCGGGCAGCTTTCCGACACCACCATCTGGGCACGCTTCGTGCAACCCAGCGCGCTGATCTGGGCTAAGGACGAGGCCGCCCGGCAAGAGGTCATCGCCTCTATCGCCGCCGCCTCGACCACCGCCGCACGGCTCGCCGCCGCGCTCGGGCCACCAAGCGGGGGGCCAAGCGGCACCGCCGAGGATTACTGGCGCGCGCTGTTCCGCGCCACTTACGAGGCCGAGTTCCGGGTCGAAAAGCGCGGGCGCGAGGACGATATCCTCAGCGTCAATGCCGAACATTTTGCAGGGCTGCTCCCCCTCGCGCTAAGCGCGGCGGGGATCGAGCCCGGGCAGAACGGCACGATCATCAGCCCGCACCTGCCTTTCGCCGAACGGACGCGCATACTTGCGTGGTGGAAGCGCCGCCGCCGGCTCGGCAAGCCGCTCAACCTGCTGCGGCTGGTCAAGGCCAGCACCACCTTCGAGGGTGCGGCGCGCTATGCCGCGTGGAAGATCGAGCGGCACACCGGGATGCCGGTCGCGCTCACGCCCTTGCGCGAACGCTTCCCGCTGCTCGCCGCGCCCCGGGTGCTTTTTGATCTTTGGCACCACAAACGCCGCACCTGACGCAGCGCTGCGGCGCGAAATGACCACTTTGAGACGGAATGCGCGTCCCGAGGACCGTTCACGGTGGAAAAGAGGGTGCCTGCGCCTTGTCCCTTGATTCGCCAAGCACCTATGGCTGGTGCAAGCGTCAGAGAAGGGCTCCTCGACCGCGCCATGCCTGCACCCTTGATTTCCCCCTCGATCCTGTCCGCCGACTTTGCCCGGCTGGGTGAAGAGGTGCGTGCAATAGATGCGGCGGGGGCAGACTGGATCCACATCGACGTGATGGACGGGCACTTCGTGCCGAACATCACCATCGGGCCTGACGTGGTAAAGGCGCTCCGCCCGCATACCTCCAAGCCTTTCGATGTCCATCTGATGATCGCGCCAGTCGATCCCTATCTCGAGGCTTTCGCCGCGGCGGGCGCCGACATCATCACCGTCCACCCCGAGGCCGGCCCGCACATCCACCGCACGCTTCAGGCGATCAGGGCGCTGGGTAAGAAGGCGGGCGTGGTGATCAATCCGGGCACGCCGGTCGAGGTGCTCGACAATCTCATGGACCTTGCCGACCTGATCCTCGTGATGAGCGTCAACCCCGGCTTCGGAGGGCAGAGCTTCATCCCCTCGCAGCTCGAGAAGATCGCCCGCATCCGCTCGATGATCACCCGCTCGGGCCGCGCGATCCACCTTGAGGTCGACGGCGGGGTCAACGCCGAAATCGCGCGGATGTGCGTCGAGGCGGGGGCCAACGTGCTGGTCGCCGGCTCGGCGACCTTTAAGGGCGGACCCGGCGCTTATGCCGCCAACATCGCCGCACTGAAGGGCGCCAGGTGATGGCGACGCTGCTGCGCACCCCGGCCGGCACCCGTGCCGATGCGCTGGTGGAGCGGGTCGCCGATGCACCGATGCTGATGCTGGCGACTGGCGGGATGGGCGGGGCCGAGGCGGGCGCGCTGGCCGAACCTGCACCCCCGCCGACCGAGGAGCCTTCGCGGGCGCTGGCGCTTTCTGACGTGATCACGGTCAAGTCCGGCCCGGGCGAGGCGCTCATCCGCCTTGCCTACCGCCTCGGCGTCCCGGGCCATGCGATCACCGCCCCGTTCCGCCGCCCGCAGGCACCGCGTCTGCTGGCGACGGCCCAGACCCCCAATCGCGGCGACCGCGCAGGCGGCACGGCCCTGCGCGCAGGCCATTTCCTGATCCAGGGTGTGCGCCTGCCGATCGCGAGCTTCGATTTTTCCGTTGCCGCCCACCACGCGCCCGGCATCGAGCGGGTGGTGCATGGCTTTGGCTGGCTCGCCGATCTCGCCGCCAGCGCTCCGCGCACCGATTGCGTCGCGGTCGCCGGGCGGATCGCCTCGCAGTGGCTGCGCGCCCATGCCGCCCCCGGCAAGGGTCCGGCGTGGGTGACGGAGATGGCAGGCCTCAGGCTCGTCGCATGGCTGGTCCACGCGCCGCTGGTGCTCGGCGGGCAGGACAAGGGCCTGCGCACCCGGCTGCTGACCGCCATCGCCGACACCGCAAGCTGGCTCGACAAGCGCGCCCCGCGCGAACCCGCCGGCTTCGGACAGGTCGCCGCATGGTCCGGTGTGGTCGCGGCAGGCCTGCTGCTCCCCCATGGCAAGCCGCGGCGCCTTTATGGTGAGGCGGGCCTCGTCAAGGCGCTGGGCGACATGGTCGGCGAGGACGGCGGCGTGCTGTCGCGCTGCCCCGCCGCGCAGCTGGACGCGATCCGGCTGCTGACCGATATCCTCGCCTGCTACGAAGCGAGCAAGATCGCCCCGCCGCAGGCCCTTGCCGTGATACGCGAACTGCTCGTCCCGCCGCTTCTCGCGCTGCGCCACGGCGATGGCGCGCTGGGGAGCTGGCAGGGACAGGGCGCGATTGCGGCCGACCGGGTCAATGCAGTGATCGAGGCTTCGGGCGTGCGAACCCGTCCGTTGGCACAAGCTGCGGGCTGGGGCTACCAGCGCATCAAGGCGGGCGAGACGCTACTGCAATTCGACACAGCCCCGCCGCCGCGCGCAAAGCACGCCCGCACCGGATGCGCCTCGACCCTTGCCTTCGAGCTGTCCGATGGCTCGCAGCGGATCGTGGTCAATTGCGGCGGCGCGGCGCTTGCGGGCGGTCAGGTGCCTGCGCGGATCGGGCAGGGCCTGCGCGCTTCTGCCGCTTTCTCGACGCTGGTGCTCGACAACGCCAATTCCACCGCGGTTCTGCTCCACGGACAGCTCGGCAAGGGGGTCGAGACCGTCGAGTTAGAGCGCCGTATGGTCGCCGGCAAAGGCAGGGAGGCGACCCGCATCGAGGCCGCGCATGACGGCTATGCCAGCCGCTTTGGCCTGACCCACCAGCGTATCCTCACCCTTTCGGGTGACGGCACCGAAGTGGCGGGCGAGGATATCCTGGTTCCCTCGTCCAAGAACGGCAAGCGCGGCAAGATCGCCTTCGCACTCCGCTTCCACCTGGGGCGCGGGGTGGAGGTGCAATTGTCGGGTGACAGGCGCGGGGCGAGCCTGCTGCTGCCCGACGGTCGGCTCTGGCAATTCCGGCTACGCGGCGATAGGGCGGGCGCCGGGGAGATCACTTTGTCTGCCGAGGACAGCCTGTGGGTCGACGGCGATGGCCGGCCCCACGCCACCGAGCAGCTGGTGATCGAGGGACTGGCATTGCGCAGCGGGGGTCAATTCTCCTGGCTGCTTAGGAAAACAGGGTAGATTCCATCATGACGCAAGGTGTGATCCGGCGGGCGCTGCTGTCAGTGTCCGACAAGCGCGGTTTGGCTGATCTCGGCTCGGCCTTGGCCGCAAGAAGCGTCGAGCTGGTCAGCACCGGTGGCACCGCCAGGGCCTTGCGCGATGCGGGGCTGGAAGTGCGCGATGTCTCCGACCTCACCGGATTTCCCGAGCTGATGGACGGGCGGGTCAAGACGCTCCACCCCAAGGTCCACGGCGGGCTTTTGGCCCTGCGTGACAACCCCGAGCATATCGCGGCGATGGAAGCACACGGGATCGGCGCGATCGATCTGGTGGTGGTCAACCTCTACCCCTTCGAAGCGACCGTGGCCAAAGGTGCGAGCCGCGCGGAGATCATCGAGAATATCGACATCGGCGGGCCTTCGATGGTGCGCTCGGCCGCGAAAAACCACGGCTTTGTGACGATTCTCACCGATCCTGGCGATTACACGGCGCTGGCCGGGGAACTGGACGCCAATGGCGGCGCAACCACGCTGGCGTTCCGCACACGGATGGCGGGCAAGGCATATGCCCGCACCGCAGCCTATGACAGCGCGATTGCCAGCTGGTTCGCCTTTGCCGATCCGGACGGCGAGCTGACCCCCTTCCCCGAATCGCTCCCCATCGCCCTCAAGCGCGCCGATACGCTGCGCTATGGCGAAAACCCGCACCAGTCGTCGGCGATCTATGTCCCGCAGATGGCGGGCACCAAAGGCGTGCCGCAAGCGGCGCAGTTGCAGGGCAAGGAGCTCAGCTACAATAACCTGAATGACGCCGACGCGGCGCTGGAACTCGCCGCCGAATTCGCCGGGCAGGCGCCTGCGGTGGTGATCGTCAAGCACGCCAACCCCTGCGGCGTGGCACAGGGCGGGTCGCTGCTGGCAGCGTGGGAGGCGGCACTGGCGTGCGACAGCGTGTCGGCCTTCGGCGGGATCGTCGCAGTCAACACCGAGCTGGACGCTGCCACCGCCGAAGCCATCTCGGCGATCTTCACCGAGGTGGTGATCGCGCCCAGTGTCAGCGCCGAGGCGCGGGAGATTTTCGCCAGGAAGAAGAACCTGCGTCTGCTCGAATGCGGCGCGCTTCCCGATCCGCGCCGCGGCGGGCTTGCGATGAAGACCATCGCCGGGGGCGTGCTGATCCAGTCGCGCGATGCCGGGACGATTGCGGCGGATGATCTCAAGGTGGTTACCCAGCGTGCGCCGACCGCTCAGGAACTGAAGGACTGCCTCTTCGCCTGGACGGTGGCGCGCCACGTGAAGTCCAACGCCATCGTCTATGCCAAGGACGGCGCGACTGCCGGGATTGGCGCTGGCCAGATGAACCGCAGGGATTCGGCGCGCATCGCTGCCATAAAGGCGAAGGAAGCCGCCGCAACCTATGGCTGGGCCGCGCCGCGCACGATCGGTAGCGCGGTTGCCTCGGACGCCTTCTTCCCCTTCGCCGACGGGCTCATCTCAGCCGCCGAGGCGGGCGCCACCGCCGTGATCCAACCAGGCGGCTCGATCCGCGACGATGAGGTGATCGCCGCCGCTAACGCAGCCGGCCTCGCAATGGTCTTCACCGGGATGCGGCATTTTCGGCACTGATTGAGTTGCGAGCGGGCCTCCGCCCACTCGTCCTCGGTGCTGTTTTTGCCTGACGGCAGAGCACCTGCGGCTCGCGCGCGTGCGCTCGTGGCCTTTTGGGCCGAGGGTGATCAAAGCTGCTTGTGCATGAAGGTGTTCGCTTTGTCGCAGGGTTCGCACGGCTGGGCCATTCTGCCGCCTGACCTAAGCTTTTCCTTAGCCGCTTACGTAACGAAGTTAAGGTCGCAGCGTAATACGGCCATGCCGCCATGTTCATCCCGGCGCAATTCGGCGTCGGGCAGGGACCGGTGGAACACACGCGAATCACGAGTCCCCCATGCGCCTTTTCTCTGCTGACCTGTTCCGCAACTTCGGCTTCGGCTTCGCCCTCGCGGCGCTGCTGATCGTCGGCGCGAACACGCAGGACCGGAACGGCGGCGTGGCCTCTCCAGCGCAGGCTGCCGAAGTCCTCAAGGCCCCGGCGCCCACCGCGGAATTCGTGATCTTGCCCGTCGAAGGCTGATTCCATGCACAAGATTGCCACCTTCATAGCCGCCGGTTCGCTGGCGCTGAGCGCCTGCTCCGGCCCCGCCAACGCCGAAGAGCCGGTCAACGCCCCGGTCGCCGCCCGCGTCACCAAGGAAGCAAAAGGCCTCAAGACCGCTGTTTTCGCAGGCGGGTGCTTCTGGGGGGTCGAAGCCGTTTTCAGCCACACCAAGGGCGTGACTGGCGTCGTCTCGGGCTACCACGGCGGCAACGCGGCGAGCGCCAAGTACGACATCGTCTCGAGCGGCGTGACCGATCATGCCGAGGCGGTGAAGGTGACCTACGACCCTTCGGTGGTGCGTTACGACCAGCTGCTGCGGATCTTGTTCTCGGTGGTCGCTGACCCGACGCTCAAGAACCGTCAGGGCCCTGACGTCGGGGCCCACTACCGCAGCGCGATCGTGCCGATGAACGCTGAACAGAGCGCGGTCGCCAAGGCCTACCTCGCGCAGCTCGGCAAGTCGGGCCTGTGGTCGAAGCCGATCGCGACGACGATTGAGCCTTACAAGGCGTTTTACGCGGCGGAAGGCTATCACCAGGACTTCATGCTCAACAACCCGAAGCACGGCTACATCCGGCGCTGGGACGCCCCCAAGGTGGCGGCCTTCAAGACGATGTTCCCGGCCATCTATCGGGCGACCTTCCTGAAGGATGCGTGATTTGCCGGTTCGCTGATCCGCGATGCAGACCCACCGCCCCGCTAGCATAAGCTGACTTTGCGATTCTCCCATGCGCGCCTATATCACCCACATGGGACAGCACGCACAGCATCGCCACCACGAGCATTCCGGCCCGGACCTCGTCGCCGAGGCCGGACGGGCTCTGGTGGCTGGCGGAGAACAGTGGACTTCGCTGCGCGAGGCTGTGTTCGGCGAGCTCGCCCTGCACGAGCGTCCGGTTTCGGCCTACGACATTGCCGATAACCTCTCGGCAGCACGCGGTAAGCGGGTCGCACCCAACTCGGTGTACCGCATCCTCGATGTGTTCGTGGCAAACAACCTCGCGATGCGGGTCGAGAGCGCCAACGCCTATCTCGCCAACACCCACCCGGGTTGCGCGCATGACTGCATTTTTCTCGTCTGCGACGAATGCGGCGAGGCCGCCCATGTCGACGACGAGGACGTGAGCCGCGCCGTCCGCGCCATCGCCGCCGCGCGCGACTTCCGGGCGATGCGTCCGGTGCTCGAGATCCGCGGCCTGTGCAAGGCCTGCGTATGAGGCGTGCGCCGACCTGACAATGCTGCGGGGGGAGCAAAGTGGCAGGCATGTTAGGGGGGCGGGGCCGAAGGTTCGCCGGATTGCGGCCAGCGCTGCTGGTGGCGCTCGCTCTGGCCCTGCCCTTCCTTACCCCGCGCTTGCCGATCACGGGGGACCTCGAGCACGGCATTCAGGACGCGTACCGCTACGCCCTTGCGCCCCGCAGCGACTATGATCCCGACATCGCGCTGGTGCTCTACAACGACCAGGTGGCGCGTAGCGTGCAGCGCACCAGCCCGGTCGACCGCGCACTGCTTGCCCGCGCGCTGACGCAGATCGCCGCTGCGGCCCCGCGCGCCATCGCCATCGACATGGCTTTCGTCCAAGCCACCGACGATCAGGACGCGCTGGTCGCGGCGCTGCGCGGGATCACTGTGCCGGTCGCCATCGTCTATGCTGATCCCGAGGGCGACCGCGCGGTCTATTGGGACCGCACTATCGACCTCTTCGCGCGCGAGGAACAGAACCGCTTCTGGGCGGCGCTTGTCGGGAGCACCGTTCGCAAGGTCTCGCCTGCGATCGGCGTCGATAGCGCGCGTATCGCCCGCCACTGGCCGCAGACGCAGCCCGGCACCGCGCCGCTGCTGGCCTATGCGCTGGCCGGCACCCCGGCGGCGCTCAGGGGCTATAGCGGCGCGATCCGTTACCGCATGCTCGATCCCGCGCTGCTCGCCGCGGCGGGCACCGACATCGATGCCGCGACCGGGGTCTTCCCGGCCTATCCGCTCGACCTGATGGCCGACCCGATCTTCGCCGGCGATTACCGGCCGATGCTCGCAGGGCGGATCGTGCTGGTCGGCTCCGACACCTTCGGAGCGGACCAGATCGCAACGCCGATCACCCGCATCGGCGGGCTGGAGCGGATCGCAGGGGTGGCGGTCCATGCCCAAATGCTGCGCCAGGCGCTCGACCGCGACTTTCCTGCCCCGCTCGGCCTCGGCTGGATCGCGGGCCTCGCGCTTGCGGCGCTTGGCCTCGCGGCGCTGACCGCACGAATCGAGCGGCCGCTCGCGTTGCTCCTCGCAGCGGGCACAGTGCAGCTTGCTGCGCTCGCGGCGCTGCCTGCGGTGCTCGAGGCAGCGGGCTACGACACACTCAAGCTGCCGGTGCTCGGCCTCGCGCTCGGGTGGCTGACCGCCTATCTTGCGCTCGCCGCCAGTCTTAGGGCGCGCAGCGGCGAGGAGCGCGCCTTTGCCCGCGGCGCGTTGGGGCGCTTTCTGCCCGAAAGCGTCGCGCGCGAAATCCTCGCCGATCCCGCACGCCTCGATCTGAAGGGCGAGGAGCGCGAACTGACGCTGATGTTCACTGATCTCGAAGGGTTCACCCGTTTCTGCAACGGCCGCGACCCGCGCGAGACCGCAGCGATCCTCAACGCCTATCTCGACGCTATGAGCGCGGTGGTGCTCGCCCATGGGGGGACGCTCGACAAGTTTGTAGGCGATGCGATCGTCGCTTTCTGGGGGGCGCCGATTGCGCGGCCGGACGACACGGCGCAGGCGGTCGCCTGCGCGCTGGCGCTGCAGCAGGCGGCTGACGCGGTAGCAGCGCGAACCGAGGCGCAGTTCGGGGCTTCGCTGGGTCGGACGCGGATCGGGTTGCATCGCGGAGTGGTGGTGGTCGGTAATTTCGGTGGCACCAACCGGATGCAATACACCGCGATGGGCGACGCGATGAACATCGCCGCGCGGCTGGAGGGGGCGAACAAGTATCTGGGCACCGCGATCCTCGGCTCCGAAGCGGTGCGCGCCGCGGCGCCCGGCCATGCTTGGCGGATGCTGGGGCGGGTAGCGGTCTCGGGCGTGGCCGAGGGCCTCGCTCTGCATGAGCCTTTGCCACCCGCGCAGGCCGGATATGCGGCCGCGTGGAATGCTGCTATTCACACGATCGCCAGCGGAAAAGGCGCGCAGGACTGGGAGACGCTGCTTGCGGCTCACGGCGCAGACACTGCGGCAACCGCGCTCGAGGCGCGGCGGGGGCTGATCGAACAGGGGACGACCTATGAACTGCCATCGAAATGACCGCAGCCGGCTGCGGAGCGGCGCCCGGAGCGGGGGGCTGAACGGGGCCCTGAACGGTATGGTATACGGCGCACTGCTGCTCGTGCTCGCCGGCTGTGCCGCGTCTCCGCCGCCTCCAGCTCCGCCTCCACCGCCTCCTGCTCCTGCGCCACCTCCGCCGCCCCCTCCTGCTTCGGACACGGCGCGGATATCGCCGCCGCCCATCTACCGGATCGCCAGCGGTTCGCCAGCCGTGCTCGCACGCTTCCCGCGCGGCACGCAGGTGACACTCCAGACCGTAATCTGCCTGAAGGCAGGCGAGCAGGTCACGATCAGCGGGTCAAACGGCCAGACCGTCACTTATAACCTCCGCGGCTGCCTGCGCCGGAACGCCGTCCCGACGCCCCAGAATGCCGGTGGCTTCACCTTCGGTTGGGCCGCGCCTTCGGGGGCAAGTGCGCCGCAACGGAGCAAATGAGCGGAGGCATCAGGTTCGGATGAAACGGAGCGCCGCACGGACCTCGGCTGGCCCGTTTTGCAATCAAGCCTTCATCGACACATCGGAATTCCGGGTGTAAGGCTCAAGGTTATGAAACAACCGCCTTACACGCCCCTGCTCGATCAGGTTGGTACTCCCGACGACCTGCGCCGCCTCAAGCCTGATCAGCTTCGCCAATTCGCCGACGAACTGCGCACCGAAATGATCGACGCGGTCAGCACCTCGGGTGGACACCTTGGATCGGGCCTCGGCGTGGTCGAGCTGACCGTCGCGATTCACTACGTCTTTAATACCCCGCAGGACAAGTTGATTTGGGACGTCGGGCACCAGTGCTATCCGCACAAGATCATTACCGGCCGGCGTGACCGCATCCGCACCGTGCGTCAGGGCGGGGGCCTGTCGGGCTTCACCAAGCGTTCGGAGAGCGAATACGATCCCTTTGGCGCGGCGCACTCCTCGACCTCTATCTCCGCAGCGCTGGGCTTTGCTATCGCCAACAAGCTGAAGGGCAAGCCCGGGCGCGGGATCGCAGTGATCGGCGATGGTTCGATGAGCGCCGGCATGGCCTATGAAGCGATGAACAACGCGGCTCAGGCGGGCAATCGCCTGATCGTGATCCTCAACGACAACGACATGTCGATCGCGCCGCCAGTCGGCGGGCTTTCGGCCTATCTGGCGCGCATGGTGTCTTCTTCCGAATATCTCGGCATCCGCAGCCTCGCGTCGCGGGTCATCCAGAAGATGAGCCGCCGGATGCACGATACCATCGGCAAGGCCGAGGAATTCACCCGCGGCATGGTGACCGGCGGGACACTGTTCGAGGAATTGGGCTTCTACTACGTCGGCCCGATCGACGGGCACAATCTCGACCACCTGCTGCCGGTGCTCGAGAACGTGCGCGACACATCGGAAGGCCCGGTGCTGATCCATGTCGTGACCGAGAAAGGCAAGGGCTACGCGCCCGCCGAAAACTCCGCCGATAAGTATCACGGCGTGCCCAAGTTCAACGTCATCACCGGCGAGAAGGCCAAGAGCGCGCCAAGCGCGCCGGCCTATCAGGACGTGTTCGGCGAGACGCTGGCGAAGCTGGCGAACACCGATGACCGGATCTGCGCGATCACTGCCGCGATGCCTTCGGGCACCGGGGTCGACAAGTTTGCCAAGGCGCACCCGACGCGCACCTTCGACGTTGGAATTGCCGAGCAGCACGCGGTGACCTTCGCTGCGGGCCTCGCCGCAGCAGGCATGCGGCCCTTCGCGGCGATCTATTCGACTTTCCTGCAGCGCGCTTACGATCAGGTGGTGCACGATGTGTGCATCCAGAACCTGCCTGTGCGCTTCGCGATCGACCGCGCGGGCCTGGTCGGGGCCGACGGGGCAACCCACGCGGGGAGCTTCGACATCACCTATCTCGCGACCCTGCCCAACATGGTCGTGATGGCCGCCGCCGACGAGGCGGAGCTGGTCCACATGACCTACACCGCCGCCGAATATGACGATGGCCCGATCGCCTTCCGCTACCCGCGCGGCAACGGCACCGGCGTGGCTATGCCCGAGGTTCCGGTGAAGCTCGAAATCGGCAAGGGCCGCGTGGTGCGAGAAGGCACCAAGGTCGCGATCCTCTCGCTGGGTTCGCGGCTGGCCGAGGCGCTGAAAGCCGCCGACACGCTCGAGGCCAAGGGACTTTCGACCACAGTCGCCGACCTGCGCTTTGCCAAGCCCTTGGATGAAGACATGATCGCCAAGCTGATGCGCACGCATGAAGTGGTGGTGACGGTCGAGGAAGGCTCGATTGGCGGGCTTGGCGCGCACGTGTTGACCTTCGCCAGCGATGAAGGCCTGACCGATGGCGGCCTGAAGATTCGCACGCTGCGCCTGCCCGATACCTTCATCGATCACGAAGACCCGATGAAGCAGTATGACGAGGCCGGGCTTAACGCGCCGCAGATCGTCGACACGGTGCTGAAGGCGCT